>JAPLUA010000048.1 GCA_026397855.1 Verrucomicrobiota bacterium
AAATGAAGGCCAACTGGAAGGTTTACCCCGACAACATCGGGCACAAGGACTGGCCGGGCTGCTTCCGGTGCCACGATGGCCTGCACAAGACCGCGGACGGCAAGAAGGCAATCAAGGCCAACGACTGCAATGCCTGCCATACCATCCTGGCTCAGGGCCGCGGCGCTGAGTTGGATCAGATGACCCCCAGCGGCCAGAAATTCAAACACCCGGGCGACGAGGTGGATGGCGCCTGCAATGACTGCCATACCGGCGGACTCTAACCCTGAATATGCTTAACAGATCCCATTTCGGACGCCTCCTCGGCTTGTGCCTTTGCCTGGGATGGTTTGCCGCCGTCGCCGCCGACAAGAATCCCAACAGCGCCTGCCTGGATTGCCACTCGGATAAGACGCTCACCAAAACCAATGCCGCCGGCAAGGAGGTTTCCTTGTTTGTCGAGGAGGCTAAGCTGCTCGCCGGCATTCACAAGACCAACACCTGCACCAGTTGCCACGCCGACGTGACCCCCAAGCACCCGGACGACAACGTCGCCGTGCAGCCGCCCGCTTGCGCCAAGTGCCATGACGCCGAATCCAAGCAGTATGCCACCAGCATCCATGGGATGAGTCATGCCATGGGGGCTTCCGGCGCCGCCACCTGCTCCAGTTGCCATGGTTCGCACAATATCCTGCCTGCCAAAAACGCGGATTCACCCGTCTTCAAGCTGAATCTGCCTCGTACCTGTGCCTCCTGCCACACCAACGCCGCCCTCACGAAGGAATACCAGATGAAGCACCCCGAGGTGGCGGCGCAGTACCTGGATAGCATCCACGGCCGCGCCCTCATCAAGATGGGCCTGATTGTCGCGCCTTCCTGCAATGACTGCCATGGTGTGCATGACATCAAGCGCGCCGTGGACCGGGACGCCCCCATCAACCCGCTCAACGTGGCCAAGACCTGCGGCAAGTGCCACGTCGGAATCGAGCGCACCTATGACCAGAGCATTCATGGTCAGCTTCTGGCCAAGGGCGACAAGCGTGGCCCGGTCTGCACCGACTGCCATACCTCCCACGAGGTCGAAGCCCCCCGGAATGGCCACTTCAAGATGGCCAGCGACGCGCGCT
The DNA here is from genome assembly GCA_026397855.1 of Verrucomicrobiota bacterium. GTDB lineage: Bacteria > Verrucomicrobiota > Verrucomicrobiia > Limisphaerales > UBA8199 > JAPLUA01. Next base: position 1,107 of record JAPLUA010000048.1, read on the forward strand.
GCGGCAAATGTCACCAGGATCGCCTGGAGCATTATCGCGACACCTACCACGGCAAGGCGATGGCCCTGGGCAAGCCCAACGTCGCCTCCGAGGTCGCCGCCTGTTACGACTGCCACGGGCACCACGACGTCCTGCCCGCCTCCAACCCCGCGTCGCGCCTCTCGAAGGCCAACATCCTTGGCACCTGCCAGCAGTGCCATCCCACCGCCACCGCGAAATTCACCGAATACAAACCCCACGCCAACCAGCTCGACGGGAAGAACTATCCCCTCCTGCACGTCACGTTCCTGGCCATGACCACGCTGCTCATCAGCGTTTTCGTCTTCTTTGGCGCGCACACCCTGTCGTGGCTGTTCCGGGCCCTCTACCTCTATTGGCACGACTCGAAGAAGTTCCGCGAAGCCAAGATCAGCACCCAGGAAGGCGGCGAGTGGTTTACCCGCTTCCTGCCATTCGAGCGCTTCCTCCATTTCCTGGTGGTCACCAGCTTCCTGCTCCTCGTCATCACCGGCATGCCGCTCAAGTTCTACTACACCCACTGGGCAAGCAGCATGTTCCGCTTGATTGGCGGGGCCGAAACCGCCCGCGCGCTCCATCGCCTCGGGGCCATCGTCACCTTCATCTACTTCGGTCTGCACGTCGCCTCCATCATCGGCCGGGCCTGGAAGGGCCGAGCGAGCATCCGCGACCCGAAGACCGGCAAGATCAGCATCAAGCGGCTCATCGGCGTCGTGTTTGGGCCCGACTCCATGGTGCCTACCTGGCAGGACTGGCACGACTTTGTGGCCCACAACAAGTGGTTCTTTGGCAAGGGCCCGAAGCCTGAGTTCGACCGCTGGACCTACTGGGAGAAGTTTGATTACTTTTCCGTGTTCTGGGGCGTCGCCATCATCGGCACCTCGGGCCTTCTCATGTGGTTTCCGGCGTTCTTTACCCGCTTCCTGCCCGGCTGGCTCATCAATATCGCCCTGGTCATCCACTCGGATGAAGCCCTGCTCGCCGCTGGATTCATCTTCTCGATCCATTTCTTCAACACCCACTTCCGGATCGAGAAGTTCCCGATGGACACCGTCATCTTCTCCGGCCGCATCTCCAAGAACGAGATGCTCCACGAGCGCCGCCGCTGGTACAACCGCCTGGTCGCCGAAGGCCGCCTCGATGACTACCGCGTCCGCGACGAATGGCTCCGCTGGAAGAACATCGCCCGCACCTTTGGCTACTTCTTCTTCGGCATCGGGGTCATCCTGCTCGTCCTGATCCTCTACGCCATGGTAACCCGCCTATTTCATTGAGGTCCGGCAAGAATGAAGTTGCCTCGCAGGCCGTTCTAGCGTCTCATCCTGTGAATCAGCCATAGCTGATTCACACGAACGGGGCGCTCGGCTGCCGCAATTCACTCAATTCCAGCCCCTGCGCTACCCCGATAATGTGGGGCAGCGCCCGCTTGCACTGGCTTGGGCCAGTCAAAGTCTTCATATTATGCCCTTGCACAATTTGCCGCTTTGGGGCGCGCGGCATCCGGCTCGCCTTGGGCTACGTCTGCGCTACCTCCATCGTTAAACTCGAGACCTTCGATCGCCATTGGCCGCCGGGGATGCGGTCCCAGTTCGCCACGCCGCCCGCCCAGTGGCTGCAATGCGATGCGAAAGGCCAGCCGCTGCCTTCCTGGTACGGTGGCGACTATCGGCCCGCCTGCATGAATAACCCCGACTGGCGGCGCTACCAGGAGTTCATCGTGCGTCTGCAGTTCGACGTTCGAGGATAGGCATGACGAACATCACGCTCAACAACCCCCACGTTCCTCTAGACCGATTCCCAATCATCCGCCCGGCCACAGCGCTATTATTGCGTGGTGCCCGGCCCAATTTCGATTCCATAACTCGACCGGTATTTCCTCACCGCCGCTGCGGGCCACCGTGGCGGCGGGTTTGTGTTCAGCACCGGCGGAGTGCAAGGTCGGGGTTGCAAAGCGGGGTGAATTGGCTTTAATTGCGCCATGCAAACACTCGAACGAATCGAGGCCGAAGTGAAACTGCTGTCCCCGGCGGAACAGGAGGCGCTGCGCGACTGGCTGGAGCAACTGCTCGAAGACCGGTTGGAACTGAAGAAGGAATTTAAGGCGGAAATCGAAGCCGGGTTGCAGGACATCGCGGCAGGTCGTTATCGTATCCACCAACCATGAATTTGCCAGGCGGCGCGGCAACCCAGATTTGTGCGCCCCAGTTCGACCGGCGTTTTTTCAGCCTGCCGGCGCGAACACAGCAGCACATTCAGGGCAAAATTGACGAGCTTGGGTGCCATCTCCGCAGTTTCGCCCATCATCGGATGCAAGGAGTGGACGCGTTCCGGTTACGGGTGGGAGATTTCCGGGTCATTTACCAGTTCAACGCGGAAAAGAACGGAGTTGTTTTTGATCACCGTCGGCCACCGCCGCGACATCTACAGCCGAACGCTCAATTGACCCGCCTGCGGGCGAGAGAATCCGCCTGAAGCATCCTGAATCTGCGGCAGAAGGCCTTAATTTTTCCATCGCTTCAGCCAAGCCGCGTTGTGCGGCAGGCAAGCGGGCTTAATCTGTTTCACCCGCGTAGCGCTGAGTAAACGCGGGCGTGCGAAAAGCAATTTCCTACCAGTTCAGTACCTCCAAGGGAGGACCTATTTGGCCTTTGTATCCCCTTTTTCGGCCGGCTTGGCGCTCTTGGCCTGGTCGGCGATTTCCAGCACATCGGCTGCGGGGATAATGACATCGGCGGGGGTCTTGTTTCGCACTGAGCGGGTAACCGTGATTCCGAGCAGTTTGCCGTCCACCAGGAACGTCGGGCAGCCCGGCAATCCCCCGCTCACACGGAGGAATTCGCGGGGTTTCTTCGTTACCATGCTGACCCGGCCGCGCGTCACCACCGGGGCGCGGTTCAAGACCTCGTCCATCCGGCTGAGCGTGACCACTTCGTCCAGCACAGCCCCCGGGGCGCTGTTCTTCAAATCAACCGCGCGAAAGACAACTCCCTTGGCTTCTTTGCTGGCGGTCTTGATCCGGATGAAGGCGAGGTCGAGGTCGGGGTCCTTCATGATGATCTCGCCTGGAATCTCGGTGCCGTCGGGCATGATGACCTTGAACTCCTTGAGGGTCGCAACGGCTTCGACTTTGATGGTGCTCGACCCCCTTCGGAGTTCCCGTCCGCTGAACTTGCGCGCCGGGTCTATCTGGCTCAACGAGGTGACCACCAGCCCGGAGGGGTCAATGAGGGTGCCGAGCGCCTCCACCTTGATCTCCTGCTCCGGCACGCTGATAGATTCCCGCCCGCCTTCGGCGCTGAAAGCGATCTTGGCGACGGCCGAGAGCCATACGACGCTATCCTGCTTTTCGGTAAAGACCTGCCGGGCCGCGGCTGCCAGGGGATCTTCGGCCAGCAGGCGGGGTGATCCCGCGCAGGCAACCAGGCAGACGATGGCTGCGCACAGCCCGGGCTTCAGGTTCAGCAGTTTAATCGGGTTCATGGCGTTTACCACCGGGGTTCCAGTTCGAGATACTGCGTGCGGATGCCGCGCTTGACAAAGAAAGTCACGAGGCGGGGTTTGGTACCACGCAGTTGCGCCATCGCTTTCTTGAGAGAGGCGATGCTGTCCACAGGCTGGCCGCCGACTGCGAGGAGAATGTCGCCCGAGTTCAGGCCCGCCAGGGCGGCCCAGCCCGCGCGTTGCACGGAGTTGATCCGGACGCCCTTGTCGCCGGCGCCCAACCGCTCTTCCAGGCGATCGTTCAGGGAGAGGTCGCGCGCCTTGAACTCGAACAGCTCTTCCTTGTATTCATCCTGCTCGGAATCCGGTTTTGGCTGGCGGGCGAGCTTGACCGTCAGGCTGAGCGGCGCTCCGTTGCGAACCCCAACCAGCTCCGCCTCGCCGCTGACCTTGTGTTCGCGGATGAGGTTATCGAAAAGCTCCTGGTCCGCGGGTGTGCTCGCGGGGATAACCTGGCCGTCGAGCTTGAGAAAGACATCGCCCACCTTCACCCCGGCCTTTGAGGCGGCGGAATCAGAGATGACCTGCGTGACGCGGACACCCTTCTTGCCTTCGAGCCCGAGCGCCTCGGCCAGCTCGCTGGTGAGCACCTGGGTCTGAGCGCCGAGCCACGCCTTGGCCGGGCGGGCAGGCTTATCCTCCTGGACCTCGGGCCCCACCCTGGCCACCGTCATCAGCTCCTGCGAATCCCGCTCAAAGACCACCAGCACCGGCTTCGGTTCGGTGGCGTCTTTGGTGAAGCCAGCCGTGAAGCGCCGCAGCGCGGCGGTGTCGGCGATGGCGGTATCGTTGACCCGGGTAATGATGTCCTCCGGCTTCAAGGCTGGCTTGGACTCGGAGCACGGGCCGCCGGAGCGGATGCTGTCCACCAGCACGCCATTCTTGCTTTTCCGGTGGTTCTCGAGGGCGGAGAGGCGGGTGAAATCCCGCACCGTGAGCCCCCAGTTCTTCAGCTCAGCCTCCTTCGCCTCGTTGGGCTCGCGTGAAACCGTGGCAAGCTGCCAGGTCATCGGCTGGTCCTGCCGCAGGCCCTTGAGTGTGGCCGGTTTGTCCACCGGCAGCCCCAGCGTCTGGCGGTTGAAGAGAGGAATATCCTCCACGGAGCGCGATTCCTGCACGGGCGCCCCGTTCACTTCGGTAATAAAGTCGCCCGGCTTGATGCCGGCGCGTTCCGCCGGGCTTTCGGGCAGCACTCCGGAGACGAGCACGCCTTTGCCCTTCGTCATCTGCTTGAGGAGCGGCTGCACTTCGATGCCCAGCCAGCTCCGCAACACCGTGCCTTTAGCCATCAGCTCCCTGGCCACGGCCTGGGCCAGGTTGCTGGGGATTGCGCCCCCGAGGCCGCCCACGCCGACTTCATTCACGCCGATGATCTCGCCCTTGAGGTTCACCAGCGGCCCGCCGCTGTTGCCGGGGTAGATGACCGCATCATGCCCGATCCAACGCACCAGCTCGCCGACCCGCTCGCCGTCGAGAACAAAGCCGCCGAGGTTGTTGGGCATCACCATGGCCGTGTTCGCGACGATACCCTTGGTGACCGACTGCGAAAGCCCCGCCGGGCTGCCCATCGCGAGCACCACATCACCGATCTTGAGCTTGTCCGAGTCGCCGAACTTCGCCACCGGCAGCGGGGCGTTGGGATTGCGGCGTGAGGAGAGGTCGAGCTTGAGGATGGCCAGGTCGCTCAGCACATCGGTGCCGACCAGTTCAGCGTCCACTTCCTCCCGGTTGGACAGCCGGCAGATGAGGCGCGTGGCCCGGCCGGCGACGTGATGATTCGTGATGATGTAGCCGTCTTTGGAGATGATCGCCCCGCTGCCGCTGGCGCGCAGCTTCTCCATGCGCCCGTCCCGGCCCTCCTCAAACACCACGTGGATGCGCACCAGGGCCGGATACACCGCATCCACGGCGCGCTTCAGGTCGGCGGAGGCAATATCTGCGGTTGCACCGGATGATCCGCTTGAAGCGCCGTGGGAGGCTTTGACTGGCGAACCAGGGTTGGCGCACGACAGACCCAGCAAGGCCAGCGCCGTTGAGGTCTTCAGAATAGTTTGCGGGCACTTCATGCGGGAGTCTAGCGGGCTTGGTGGATTCGGTGCAACTATTTCAGATCTAACAAAAGGTGGGGCGAACCTGCGAGCGTTCAGTGCGCCTGAAGCCGGCTTGCGATCGCCTGAAAATCCTCGCGGTTGCAGTGCGCATACCAACTCCGCCACGACGCCCTTAGTGACCCGCTGCCAAGGGCTGGCAGAAGTCAGTTGCCCACCCTGGCGATGATGTAATCCCGGATCGCCTGCGCGCGGGGGTTCTTCGGATGGACCAGCGAGAGGTGATCCTTGGAAAGCGTGAACCCTTTGCTCTCAAGGTACTGTATCGTCTCGACGCTTCCCCCTCCGCTGGCAACGCACTCGTCGAGCGGGGTGACTCCGGCCGTGTTCGGCTGCATGGAGGCTCCGTTTTGCAGAAGCCACTCCGCCATTTCAGAATTGCCCCGGCGGATGGCCTGAACAAAGGGGCTGAGGCCGGTTTCCAGATCCGACACATTCATGTCAGCCCCGGCGGCTTGGAGGCGCTGTAGCAAGTCCAAGTTGCCGGTCCCGGCTGCAATGATGACCTCTCGTGTTCCAGGCTTTGCTCCCACAGCCAACAGGTTGCCAACCACATCTGTGTTTCCTTGGCCAATGGCCAACCTTAAGAGATTGTTTCCAGTTCCCGGGACCAGCACCATATTCGGATTCAGTTCGCCTCCGCGAATCCGGGTGATCAGGTTGCTCCAGTTCTTGGAGGCGGCTAACAGGGCGATCTCCCGCTGAAAGGGGCTTTGCCGTGTGGCTGCGCCTGGATTCCTCATAGTGTTCGACAGGCGATCCAGTTGGTGCGTCTGCTCTGCCCGCAGAGAGGTAATCGGGTTTGTGCGCGCTGGCTCCTGTGCCGGGACCAGGGGTGCCATGACTCGACCCTTGTCAGGAAGCAACGGAACCTGTGCCAACTCGGACGAGTGGGTCTCCTCAGATCCCTTTCCGGGTGACGGCTTGGCTCGCCGTGCGCCGGAGAGCGACAGTAACGCCACCAGCAATGAAGTCACGAGTAGGATTGGGATCAGGTTCTTTAGCCTTATCATGCAGCATATCCCTTGGGTTTAGCCGCATTCCCATTTAGCGTGGGCGGGACGAAACCCATCTTCAGTCAAGACTACAAGGAGGGTAGATGCAGGTTCCTAGCATCACTTGGAGGTCGTCTTGTGTTGGGCTTACGCTATTTGCAAGAATGATGTCACCGTAGTCCGACACGCTTACGGGTGAGTATCTCGAGGGGAGAACAGAAAAGGTATCTATGTCCCAAAGCCACTGGACTATATCACTGTTTTGAAAGCATGACTCAAAACATCCATGGAAAATATAACACTCCGACATCCTCAGCCGGAGGTTGACCTTGACTTCATTGGACTGACTCATCATGCAGGTGAGGACGCCGTCCACACCGTTGGTCGTATAAAGCGGCCCAAAGCACGGACTCCCGAGGCATCCGTCGCTGAGTGATGTTTGCCCAGAAAGAACGAGAGTTGCGACCCCGAGGATCAAACCAAAGCTGCATGAATGTTTGGACTTCATGGTTTCTAGCGTGTTGTAGAGGTTGGTCCGGTACTTTTTGTGGCTACTTTGCGTGCATAAACCGAAAACATCTTCACATTTAGATACATACTGGGATACTGGGCATTGTTTGGCCAAACATATCTTGGCAAAGACGCAACTTATCTTGTTCTCTGGGTAGGCAGCAGCAAGACAGGCAGAAGGCCGCAAATGAACTTGGGCATGCGGCCATCCCGCACGGGCTGTGCGGAGTTGCTTAGCCCGTTGCGCAGCCCCGTTGGCTAGTCCGGCTTCGGCATCAGGATCGCCAGGATCACGCCATAAAGCCCACCGATGGCTACGGCCAGAATCTCGGGCAACCGGGACAGGCTCAGTTGCTTGCGGCTGGCCAGCCAGGCCAGCAGGGCGGCCAGGAAGGCCCCGTTGACCGCGAGGGCCATGCTGCTGCCGAATTCAGGGAAGACGCCAAGGTAACCGGAGGAAACATCGTCGAATCGCAGGGTGAACGGGAAGATCGCCCGGGCGAGCTTCCCGGCAGGAGTAGCCGCGCGCGGCACCAGCGGCTCGGTGTAGCGGTCCACCAGCCCATAGTTGCGGTCGAGGACAACGGCCTCGACGTAATCGTCGCCGGTGGCGGTGACCAGGCGGTTGATCAGATCCCCGCGCACCACGAGGCTCATCCGGGCCGGGTTGTAGTTTTTCAGTGGAATCGGCACCAGGTGGTAGTTCTTGCCCACGACAAACCAGGCCTGGTTAGTCTTGTCAACGATGATGGTATGGACCTCCCGGTTGTCCTGCTCCTGCACGTGGAAGTAGAGGGGCTTGAGGGCTTCCCATTTGGGCTTGTCCTCCGGCGACGCCAGGCTGGATACCCGGCGGATGTCTGGCTTCCCGCGCAATTGATGGAGATGAAACGTGGCGCTGGTGGCGTCGGCGACGAAGTAGCCTTCGTCATAGGGTTTCATGGTGCTGGGATTGCCGCCCATCACGGTGGCTGGAAACACGAATCCAGCGGCCTTGAATGCGCTCTGGTAGAGGGCGCTTTTTTCACGCTCGAGCACATTGGTCTGCGCGTGGATGAATTCGATCGTTGATCCCAGGCGCATGAAATCCTCAGGCATCTCCAGGCGCACCCTGCCCGTGTCGGCGTCCAGGAGCGGGGTCAGATTCACGGACGGGGTGTCAATCATCGTCGGCTTGATCCGGAAGCTCAGGCGCTCGCGCCGGAGGGCCTCGGGGGCGAGGGTAACCCCTCCGATGGCATCAGGCAGCTTGCCGTCCCGTAGGAGTTGCATCCAGTGGTCGAGCGGCAGGATGCGCTCGAACTCTTCCCGCTCGTAAACCTTGCCATGGGCGTCCATGCGGATCGCCGTCAGGTTGGTGTAGCGGAAGAACATGAACTCTTTCTCGGTGCAACTGTAATAGACGATGGGCGGCCGGCGCAACTTGGTGGCCAGCAGCCAGTAGCCCGCGGGCAGATAGTGCGCCAGGAGGACAAGGCCGCTGGCGAACAGGAGGGTGCGAGCGAAGGTCTTCATGAGCCGTATCCTTTACCGAAGCGATAAGTGGAGAGCAGAGGAAAGACAAACAGCAGGGAGGTGCAGATCGTCAGCGATAGCATGATCCGCAGATAGCTGTTGTAGAAGTCCTCCAGGAAAAACAGGCGGAGCAGCGCCGCGCTGAACAGCAAATAGACCACCCGCAGGCGCCAGGTCGGTTCCAGCACCGTGAACGCGGTCAGCAGGTAGGCGGCCAGGCCGCCCAGCAGCCACGGGGTGTAGGTCAGTAACAGGTTGGCCTGGAAGTCCGGCGGGAAGTAAAAGGACGAGCTGACGGCAATGAGCGCCAGGCCCGGGAGATACACCGTGGACAGCATCAGCAGGCCCGCCACCAGGTGAATGGAGGCGGCCCGGCTCTCGCCCAGCGGCAGATGCAGTACCAGGCGCAGCCGTTTGCTCAGCGTTTCGGGAAAGAACTGCAGGCAGCCCAGCACCACGCCGAGCAGCAGCGGCACATACTCGCAGATGCGGTAGAAAAGGTAGCCCTTGAAGATCCAGTTGCTCCAAACCGCCATCGCTTCATTGATCCGGAAGACATGCCGCAGGCGCAGGCAGAGGAACCCGCAGAACGCCAGGTTCACTATAAACAGCAGCAGCCAGTAGATGCGGAGCTTGATCCATTCCTTGTATAGCAGGGATTTGAACATGCAATGATCCTCAGTATTTGCCGGTCAGGGCGATGAACATGTCTTCCAGGGAGATGCTCTCCTGCTGGAAGTTGTTGCCGGCGGGAACGCCCAGCTTGCCCAGCTCCGCGCGGGCCTCCTCCGGCTTCAGGAAGCCGTAAATGGCCGATCGTTTCTCACCCCGCTCCACCCGCAAGTTGCGGCTATCGTCGCTGGAGTCCTTGAAGTCGCCCTTCGTGTCGAACGAATACTTGCGGAAATCCGCCATCAGGCGCTTCGCCTCCATGTCAATGAGCACCTTGCCGCGCTGGTAGATGATGCAATCCTCAATGAGGTTCTCCAGATCCTGGATGATATGGGAGGTCAACAGGATGGTGCGCTTGCCGTCGGCGGCATAGTCGCGAATGACCTCGACAAAGAGGCGGCGGTAGCCGGGGTCCAGGCCCATGGAATAGTCGTCAAAGATAATCAGGTCGGGGTTCTGGGCCAGCACCAGCCCCAGCGCGACCTGCGACCGCTGCCCGCAGGACATCGTGGAGACGTGCTGCTTGGGGGAGATGTCGAGCTTGTCCATCAGGTGGAAGTAGATGGCCGGGTCCCACTTTTCGTAAAACGGCGCGTAAAAGCGCTCAAGCTGGTGCACGTTAAAGAAGCCATACTGGACGTGGCCCTCGATGAGGTAGCCGATCCGCGCCTTGACCGCCGGACTCAGGCGATGCGCGTCTTCGCCCAGGAGCAGGCACTGGCCTGAGGACGGGGTCAGGAAAGAATTGAGGATGTTGATCGTGGTCGTCTTGCCGGCGCCGTTGCGTCCGAGCAGGCCGCAGACGCGGCCGGGCTCCACTTTCCAGGAGACACCCTTCAGGGCGGGTTTGGAGCCGAAGTAGTGGACCAGGTTTCGGCATTCAATAACGGGATTCATAGCTTTCTCAGAAGTTGAGCAGGACCAACACCGTGGGAATCACTATCCCGATGATCACCAGCACCCCGCCCCGGCGGGTGATGCTCTGTCGGCCCCGGAGCAGGAACAATCCGGTGATGGCGATGATCAGCAGCGCGCCGCTAAAGATATCCGCGAACCAAGTCCACCAGCGGCCGGGGTTGTAGTGCAGCTTGTTGAAGGTGTAGAGCAGCGGCCTGCGGGTGGTCATCTCCATCACCGTTTCGCCCGATGCGCGGATCACCGTGGCCGTGCCGCCTTCGAAAAAGATGCGTAGCTGGCCGGGGGCTGGCGAGTAGTGATTGAGATATTTGTTCCGGACGTCCGTCTGCTCGAGCACGCTCAGCGCATCCGCCTTCTTAAACGGCTGATCGGGGGGCGGGACGGTCACCGTGATCTCGCGGCGGGTGATGCTGTAGTTGGGGTTCCAGTCGCGCAGGTGATTGAGAGCCAGCCCGGAGACGCAATAGGCGATCGTCACGCCGAAGAACAGGTAACCGAGATCGCGGTGAAGAAATCGGCACAACCGGCGGAATCGAGTCATGAACCCGCTGTCTGTGGACCCCGGGTTGGTCGCTGACGCCGCACGAGCTGCTCCCTTGGCTACCTCCGCCTGCCCGCGCGGCGGAGAGCCGGGAGTGTCTGCTGCGGTTGGTTGGGAAGATGCCTCAGGGCGCCCACTCATGAGCGCTTTGCTTTGGCATCGGTCTTGGCATCCGCCTTGACTTCCCACTTGTCCACGGACACCTGCAAGGAGGAGAGATAGCTTTTGCCGGACTTGGCCAGCTTCTCGCGCAGGCCGGCAATCTGCTTCAGCGACGCATCGCGAGAGTGGTCCGCTTCCTGGCCCGCGGCGGCGTCTTTCGCCGGGGCTTTGACGCGCGCTTCCCACTTGTCGAGGTAGGCGGTATCAATGCGCGTTTCGTGCAGTTCGCCCGTCACCACCACGGTCTTGCCCTGGTGCTCCGGAAGAAAGGCTTTGAAGTTGGACTGGTTGTCGTCCTGCTTTACGCGGACCAGGCCATCGGCATCGGAATCCACGTCATGCACCATCGCCCAGCAGCCCTTGTGCTTGCAGATTTCGGTCACCATGCCCTCCAGCGCGACCTTCTTCCCGTCCAGCTTCGACCGGTTCTTCAGAAGCTCCTGCACGCCCACCTGCGTCGCCGGCCCGCTGTCAGTCGCGGCCTTGGCTTTGGCTTTGGGTTTAGCGGCAGCGGGTGAGGCAGCTTGAGCGCCCACCGGGAGGGAGAGCAACAGACCGAGCGCGGTCGGGAAAAGAACGGAACGTATCAAGCAGCTAGTTTTCATCATAATGATAGAATCTTACGGCAGAGTTAAGTTTAAGGACAACAGAAATTTAAATGCCAGGGGCATCGCGGCAAAGCGTCGCGGACTTATTGCGAGTAGGTGCGTCCGTCGAGGTAAAGGTAGTTTACCTTTTTACGATAGTCGTGGGCGTAATACCGGAGATAGACCGGGCAGGCGCTTGGGCCGCCGGTGGTCGGATTCTCAGGCACGCCATATACTGAAGGCAGGGTCATGGTGAAGTTGTCCCACATGATAACCGTGCTCATCATCTTGTCGAACGCCGTGCCGCTGCCGCCCGAACCGACCAGGTTGGCGGCGCGCGACCAGGCATAGTTGACCCCGTTTGATAGCAAATAGGGCCGTCCTGCCGGGCACATCCACACCCGGCTGTTGGTGGAAATGTAGGAGCGGAAGTAACTGGGCATGCTCAGCGGGTCATGCACGATGCGATAACCGGAGTAGCCGAGCATCTCCTCGGTCGGCATGTGGTTGTTATTGTCGTCATTGTAGAGGTGGAACCCAAAGGCGCACTGCCTGAGGTTGGAGATGCACTGGACCTTCAGGGCCTTATCCCTTGCCTTTGACAGCGCAGGCAGCAGCAACGCGGCCAGGATCGCGATGATGGCGATGACCACCAGCAATTCGATCAATGTGAAGGCCACCCAGCGAGCCTGGCTCGCTGGGTGCGAACTCCGTGTTGTAGGGTTGCTCACCATCGCAATGCGACGCACCTATTGTGCCTGGCCCCTGATGTAATAGTAGTTAGGGCTGCCGGATACCGGCAGGGTGACCGACCAGGGACCTGTGCCGGTCGGCGAGTTGATGCCGGTGGCGGCCGCAGGCCAGCTCGTGGCCGGAAAACTGGTCACCGCGCTGTTGGTCAGCACGTCAAACGGCTGGTAGCCGCCGGTCCAGGTCAGGGTGATATGATTGGTGTCGGGCATGGAGATGGAGGTTGTAATCGGCTGCGGCTGCATATCTACCCGCAGGATGGTGCCACACCCGGATGTCAAACCGGCAGGCGCGTTGGCGCCCCCTTTGTTAATGGGGAGGTAAATGGAGATGCGGCCGGTGGCGGGGTTCGTATAGAGTGTTCCGCCGCCATACTGCGGGCTGCCTCCCAGTGCCAAGCCGACAATTCCTTCCATATCGGCCAGCTTGGTGAACGTGTTGTTGCCGAGGGTCAATTTGGCGAGAACGCCCTTGCCCTGCGTACCGCCCGCGAGGGTGGTAAAGTAGAGCTCGTTATTGTACAGGATCGGGGTGCCGTAGGGCTGCTTGCCGTAATTCGTCAACGCCACGGCATTGGTGATGAAGGTGAACAGGGTGGTCAGTTGGCTGTTAATGGTGTTGAACTTCACGATCGCGCCGGGATTCGTTGCAACACCGGAGCTGAGGAAGTAGAGGTTATTTGTTCCATCAGAGACGACGTCGCCAGCAGAATTGGCAACAAACCGGCCTGGTAAATGCAAGACGGTGGTGAAAACCGGCTGGTTGAGGCCATCAAAGGTAAGTCTTCCTAGGACTCCCGCTCCGTTTGGACTCCCAGCCGTCAGGCCGTTGGTTCCCCCCGCAAAAGTCAGGTAGTAGTAGGCGTCGCCCACCTTGACCAGGCTGCTGCCCAAAGGTTGACGTCCGTTGGTGGTCTCGTCAAAGGACAACATGTTTGTTAGCACCCCGGTGGTAAGGTTGTACTTGCTAATGCAGCCATACGCACTACCAACCACACCACCCTGACTGCAAGTAAGCCACAGGTCGTTCCCGATCTGAACCGGCGTCGAGTGCGGCGATTGGCCATAGTTATTCGTGAGGGCATCGTTATTGGTGGGGAAGTGGAAAGCAACAGACATGGCATAGGGATAATTCGTTTGGATGCTAACCAACGTGCCCTTGCCGCCATTTCCCCCTGAGGAGGTCGTAAACCACGCCTTGCCGGCTGCGAGCATCAGCGAGGCGGACCAGGGAGCCTTGCCCGAGACATTGTCAAATGTGGCTAGTTGGGTGATGTTGCTGGTACCGGGGTCAAACATGGAGACGGTCCCGACTCCCGCTTCTCCACCCTGGGATGTGGTAAACCACAGATTGCTGCCAATCAGGGTAAAACGGCACTGCGGGTTGGCCTGGCCGCTGGCGGGTGGGCCGGCGATGACGCCGAGATCCGCCACCTTAACGACGGGGTTCATGTATGCAGCGCCATTGCAAAGCGGCACGAAGGCCAGGGCGCTAAGGAGCAGGGCTGCCAGTTTTCTTGATGTCATGGTTTGTTTCATAGTTGTTTTACCAGAATTGGGATTGGTTATGCTTTTGATGCTCGCTCAGGGGAATTGAGCATGCATGGAAGATAATTAGGCAGTTGCCGCCCGGATATCCAAGCTTTCGCCAGAACGCAAAGCTTGCCATCTAAACCGAACGGCATCGTCCGTCTTCATTGTCGTTAATGATTGATCTTCATACCTATCTCAAGGTCTCGATACAATCACATTAATCGCATCTTTTTGTATTTCCAATAGAATGTCAAATTATATTTAAGATTATTTGGGAGGGGTATGGATTCTCAAAAGGACTTGGGTAACACGCCCTGCCATCAGTTATCACGGAGGAACAGGGCCGGTCGCTCAACAGTGGCCGGGACAGGTTCTCCGGGCCGGGCCCATCAGGCCAAAAAACGGGAAGCAATCGGCAAATGATGTAGAGTAACCCTGCTCCGCGGACGCCATACTTCCGGATTATGGCTATCCAGCGATTCGCGGCTGCCCTGGCGGCTGCCACATTTATTGCCCTTTGCGGGGCGATTCCGACGCGTTGCGCCGCCGAGGAGATCAAGAACAGCGCCTGCCTGGAGTGCCACTCCGACAAGACGTTGACCAAGACCAACGCGACCGGCAAGGAGATCTCCCTGTTCGTGGATGTGGCCAAGCTTGGGGCTTCGATCCACAAGACCAACACCTGCGCCAGTTGCCACGCCGATATCACCCCCAAACATCCGGACGACAACGTGCCTGCGAAGGCCGCCGCCTGCGCCAGCTGCCACACGAAACAATCTGAGAGCTACGGGGCGAGCGTTCACGGGCTTGCGGCCGCGAAGGGGCAAAAGGGTTCGGCGACGTGCAGCGATTGCCACGACGGCCACACCATTCTGCCGCCGAACTCGCCAGCCTCACCGCTCCACTTCTCGAGGCTCGCGGAGACCTGCGGGGCCTGCCACGAGCAGGCTGCCAAGGATGTCGAGGAAAGCGTTCACGGCAAGGCGGTCGCCGCCGGGCGCCGGGAGGCTCCCACCTGCACCGATTGCCATTCGGAACACAAGATTACGGGCCTCAAGAGCAGTTCGACCTTGAAGATCTCCGCCGACGTCTGCAGCAACTGCCACGCCTCCGAGCGGATGAACACCAAGTACAACCTGCCGCCGGACCGCGTGAAGACCTTCTTTGACAGCTATCACGGCCTGGCCGCGCAATACGGCTCCACCCTGGCTGCCAATTGCGCGAGCTGCCACGGCGTGCATAAGATTCTGCCCTCCGCCGACCCCCGCTCCAGCATCTACAAAACGAACCTGGTGGCGACCTGCGGCAAATGCCACCCGGGCGCCACGGACAATTTCGTGCAAAGCAAGATGCATGTGGATGCCGCCAGCACGCAGGCGGTCGGGGATGTTGGCGGCCAGATCAACTGGTGGGTCCGGCAGATTTACATCCTGCTGATCGTGGGCACCATCGGTTTCATGCTCGCCCATAACCTGCTGCTTTTCCTGAAAAAAGTGCGCGCCCGCCTCCGCGGCGCCGACCTATCCGTCGTGCGCATGAGCCTCTCCCAGCGTCTGCAGCATTTCCTCCTGGCCAGCAGCTTCATCATGCTCGCCATCACCGGCTTCGCCCTCAAGTGGCCCGATTCCTGGGTCGGCAAGCTCATGGGATCGCACGAAGGCTTCCGGAGCTGGAGCCATCGCGTGGCGGGCATCGTCCTCCTGGTCGTCGGGGCCTACCATATATTCTACATCCTGGCCAAGAAAGAGGGCCGCCTGCTCGTCAAAGACCTTTTCCCCGTCCCGAAGGACATCAAGGATGTCATCGACAGCGCCCGCTACCTGACCGGTCTGAGCTCCGAGAAGCCTAAATTTGCCCGCTTCGGCTACGCCGAGAAGATGGAAGACTGGGCAGTGGTCTGGGGAACGATGATCATGGGTGTCACCGGCCTCATGATCTGGTTCAAGATAGACGTCACGCGGTTCCTCCCCCGCTGGGCCGTGGATGTTGCCACTACCATTCATTACTACGAGGCCATACTGGCCTGCCTGGCGATCATCGTCTGGCACTTCTACCACGTCATCTTCGATCCCGACGTGTATCCGCTGAACTGGGCCTGCTGGAACGGCAAGGTCTCCAAGCATTGGCAGGAAGAAGAGCATCCCCTGGAAGCACAAAAAGGGCGACCCGATTCCAAAACCGGATCGCCCCCAACCCAACCATGAAAAGGAGGCCAGCACCTGTTGCTCGCGGCGCTGCCTCACTCCGCAGTGTGTAGGTAACCAGCCCACACAGTTATTTTGATAGCAAGACCCGTGCCGGTCAGTATTTGCGGATAATCAGGCCAATTCCACGGGCTTTAAGCCATTCGCTGCAGGCACGCCTGTCCATAATTTGGACAGTCTTCAAGACAGTGAGCCTTCAACCCGCTGCCTGCCTTCGGCATCTCAAAGACTATCGCTCCGCATCCGCAGCGCGGGCGAGCAGCACCTTTTTTGTCGGGACATAGCCCGCCACGAACTCGCGCCGGAACTCGGCGAAGGTCCCTGCTGCAATCGCGGCGCGCATCTCCGCCATCGTGCGCAGGTACATCCGTGTGTTGTGGACGCTCAGCATCCGCAGGCCGAGAATCTCCCCCACGTTGAGGAGGTGCCGCAAATACGCTCGGGTGAAATGCCTGCAGGCGAAGCAATCACAGCCTTCTTCGATCGGCCGGAAGTCGGCCTTGCACGCGCCGGCCTTGATGCTGACGCTGCCCTTGCGGGTAAAGGCTGTGCCATTGCGCGCCACCCGCGTCGGCAGCACGCAGTCGAACATGTCCACCCCGCGCGCGACCAACTCCACCATTTGCGCGGGGGTGCCGAGGCCCATTGCGTAGCGCGGTTGGTCGGCCGGCAGAAACGGCTCGGTCATCTCCACCGCTCGCATCATTTCCGGCTCGGGCTCGCCCACGCTGACGCCGCCGATGGCGTAGCCGTCGAATTTCAGCGCCACAAGGGCCTTGGCGCACTCCTCGCGCATCGCGGCGTTGGACCCGCCCTGAACGATGCCGAACACCTTCTGGCCGTCGGCGCGGGGCTGTTCGCGGCATTCGCCGGCCCAGCGCAGGGTCCGCTCCACCGCCGCGCGCAGTTCGCGCGGCGTGCTCGTGTGAGGGGGGCAGTCGTCGAACACCATTGCGATGTCTGAGCCGAGCACCGCTTGAATGGCCATGGCTTCCTTGGGCCCGAGAAATAGCAACGAGCCGTCCAGGTGCGAGCGGAACTCCACGCCGTGGGCCTGAATTTTGCGGATCGTTGCCAGGCTGAACACCTGGAACCCCCCGCTGTCGGTCAGGATCGGCCGCTCCCAATTGATGAACCGGTGCAGCCCGCCCGCGGCGCGGATGATGTCCAGCCCGGGTCGAATGTTGAGGTGATAGGTATTGCCGAGAATGATCTGGGTGCCCATCTCGATCAGTTCGCGCGGGTCAAGCGCCTTGACGCTGCCCTGCGTCCCGACGGACATGAAGACCGGCGTGTCCACGACGCCG
>JAPLUA010000077.1 GCA_026397855.1 Verrucomicrobiota bacterium
GAGATAGCCCGCCGCCCCGGCGCGCAGCGAGTCGAAGATCAGTTTGCTGTCCTCGTAAGCCGTCAGCATGAGCACCTGGACCTTCGGCATCCTGGCCTTCAACTGCGCCACACATTGAATGCCGCTGATGTCCGGCAGGTTAATGTCCATCAGCACCACGTCCGGCACCTCCCCCGGAATCCCTCGCAACGCTTCCTCACTATGGCCGTAGGCAGAAAGGCATTGAAGGCTGGGGACGCCTCCCAGCACTGCCATCAGCTTTTCGCGCGTGCCCCGGTCGTCCTCGACAATGGATATTCTGATTCGCCGCTCAGCCATGTGATTGGCAGGGAGGTTCTATCAACGCCGACCTGAAAGCAACTTAATCAGATCTCACGAAAAGTGTTTCTCGGGGGTTGCCTTCCGCCAGGGCACCTCGAAACTGATTCTCGTCCCTGCTCCCGGCCGGCTCTCCACGGAACACTTGCCTCCAAACTCCTTCAGCCGCTGCTCCATGTTGCGGACCCCGTCGGCCAGCGCGTCATCCGGACGATGGTCGAACCCCCGTCCGTTATCTTCGATGACCCATTGGAGAGCGCTGTCCGTCACGCTGACCCGCAGCCACACCTCCCCGGCCCGGGCGTGCTTAACGATGTTGTGCAACGCTTCCTTGACGGCAAGGAACAATCCGTGGCGGACGGCGGCGGGAATCTCGCGTGCGGGCGGGGTGTTCGGGAAGTCCACCCGGCAGGGGATGCCGGCGGCTTGCAGGAAATCCACCGCATACTGCCCCGCGTAATCCAACAGGTCCGGCAGCGTGTCGTTGCGGGGATTGACGGCCCATACGATTTCGTCGAGCGACTTGATGCCCTGTCTGGACATCGTGGCAATCTGCCGCACCAGGCCGCCTGCTTTCGGCGGCTCGGACAGGGCCTGGCGCGTCAACTCCGTGAGCAGGGAGATCTGGGTCAAGCGCGCACCCAGGTCATCGTGAATATCCCGCGCAATGCGGGCGCGTTCCTTCTGGAGGGTGTTCTCCTGCTCGAGCCGCCGCACTCTCCTTTGCAGCCGCCGCAAGGCAACATAACGCCCCACCGCAAAAATCACCGTCGCAAGCAGAATCCCCACCGCAACACGAAACCACCATCTCTGCCACAAGAAGGGGGTCACCTCCAGGTTGAAATAGGTTCCGGCCTCGTTCCAGACGCCGCCATAATTGCCCGCCACCACGCAGAACTGGTACTTTCCCGCGGGCAGCCGGGGATACAACGCTTTTCGCTCGTTGCCGGCTTCAACCCAGTCACGTTCCAATCCTTCAAGCCGGTAGCGGAAACGCACTTTCTCGGGCTCAATGAAACTGGGAGCTGTAAAGGCCACCTCCAGCTTGCGGTGATTCGGGGGCATGACCAGCGTCAGGTAGCTTTGACCGGTCTGGACAACCCGGTTGTCCACCGAAACGCTCTCGATCAGCACCGGCGGCCTCACGCGGTTTGTCTGGACACGCTCCGGGTGCACTATTGCAAGGCCGGCATGAGTGGGAATCAAAATGCGGCCGTCCCGGGTGCGCGCCGCCCCCGGAGAGTAGCCATAATACCCCTGCACACTCGGCAGCCCGTGATCCTTCGCATAGCCGATTGAATGCACGGGTGAAGCATCCCCCCCCGTGGCATTTGCCAGCTCATGAAGGCTCACACAGAAGATGCCGTGATCCGAGCCAAACCAAATCCATCCGCGCGCGTCAGCCATGAGAGAGCAGATGCTGTCGTCCTGCAGCCCCTGGGCCTTTCCGATCAACGCAAACCGCCCTTCCCGCAAACGGCCCACCCCTGCCGTCGAATAGCCGATCCAAAGGCTCCCGTCAGGAGTGCCCGTCAGGCAGCGAATGGGACGGTAATCCTCGCCAGTCCGCGGCGTCTCATCCTTGACACGGTCGCCGTCCACGCGGAGCAACTGAGCATCCAGGTTCGCCAGCCAGATACTCCCGGCGGCGTCCTCGGCCATGGCGCGGACCGCCCGACCGCCGGCGGGCAGTGGGTAGCTTTGAAGTCGGCCGGCGTGCAATCTCTGCAACTGGTTTACGGATGCGAATGCGATCCACAAGTCGCCCTTGCTATCCGGAAGCAGCGACCGGACACTCGAACCGGCCAGCCCATCACGCTTCCGCAGCGCGCTGAACTGTCCGTCTTGCCAGCGATACAACCCCCGGCTGTAAGTGCCTACCCAGATCACCCCTTGCCGGTCACAGGCCACGCAGGTTGCCTGGCCGCCGGGCCAACCCTCGGTGGACGAAATCACCTTCCATACGCCCGCTTCCCTGACCGCCACTCCGCCATTTTGCGTGACCACCCACAAAGCGCCGGTCGCCGATTCGCAAACCGAGCGGACCGTGTCGAACGGCAGCCCGGCATCCTTGCCCTGCAGATCCACAACCTGTGGCCGCAAACGATTCAACCCGCCGCCATCGGTGCCCACCCAGATGTTGCCCTCGCGGTCCTCGGTAATCGTCCGGATCCTGGCGTGGGAGGTTTCCACTTTGGAAACATTCGTGCCATCGTAGTGGAACAACCCGATGGCCGAGGTGCCAATCCATACGGCGCCCGCCCGATCCTCAAGAAGCGCGGTCGGCCTCACCATGGCCGCGCCGGCGGTGAAGTTGCTGATGGTGAGATTGACCCACGTGTTGGTATCCCAGGCGATGGCGGCGGGATTGGCGGCCATGGAATACCCCGTCTTGGCCATGGCGGAGGGCGCGGCGCCCAGCAGCACGGCGGCGGCCAGAATGGAGGCAAATTTCATGTTCATGGCGTGATCCCTTGTTTATGGTATGACATCCGGCGTGCAATAAGGCATTGCAACCGCGATATGATTTGACGCCCGCCGGGGGGGAAAGTCAATGGCAAAGACGCTCCCGGCC
>JAPLUA010000003.1 GCA_026397855.1 Verrucomicrobiota bacterium
ACCGGGGTCCACGGCACAGAAGGCTTCAAGTCCGACTTCGCTTCGAGTCCGAAGCCCGTGACCGACGTCGGCCAGGCAATCACGACGTTGGTGCCGGAGCGGGAGATGGCGAGCCTGGGGGCCTCGGCGGAGTAAATCCAGGCGGTGGCCTCGTAGCGGTCGAGCTCGGTATTCTGCGCCCAGCCAACGACCCACAGCTCGCCATTGAACCAATCCGCCGCATTGGCCTGGGAGCCGCTGTAGCCTGCGGGGAGCAGCGTGTCGAGGTTGAGGAACGAGTTGGCGGTCCCTTCCCAGAGCGCGGCCTGAATGGTTTGGCCGTTGGGAGACATTACGAAACCGACCTGGATGCCATCCGTCATGCCTTCAATGAAGGAATCGTAATCTCCGGGGACGGCGCTGGCGCCGGGGCGGAGGTCCTGGAAGCTGGCCGCCGTGCCCTGCCAGAGCGCGGCATGGCGATTCGTAGCAGCGTCCGTGACATAGCCCGCCTGCTGGCTGCCATAAATCGCCTGGGCCACCGAGTATTCCCACCTGGCCACATTGGTGGGATGTAGATTCACATAAGACGCGGCGGTGCCCTGCCAATAGGCGGCATTTTGCGAGTTGACCCCGCCTGCCGAGCCGGCCTGCCGGCCGGGATTGCTGCCGCTGGCGCCCGTGATGGCAAAAACGCCGCCAGAATCCGCCGATTCCGGCAGCAGGTCAATAGGCGGCAGCGAGTTGGTGTCCGTGAGGTGCCAGAGCATCGAATGTGTTTCCCTAGTGCTGTAGTAAGTCTTTTGGCCCGCCGCCCAACCGCCGGAAACCGCCCAGAGATGCGTTTCGTGATTATCCGGGCCTGGATCAACGGTGTAAAGGTTCGTGGTTCCGTCCCACCAAGCCGCATAACCTCCCCGGTCTCCGACCTGGATGCCTTCCGAGACGCCCCGCACCCGGCTGAAAACGGGAGCCGAAGCGAGGTTCGTGAAGCCAGCGCTCATAGGACTGTTCCACAGCGCAGGGCGCTCGCCTTCATCAGCTCCACCGGGAGGAACCATCGCGAGGCCGCCGATCTGGCCACCCGAGGTGCAACTGGCTGTGGAGTCCAAATACTGCGGGTCCGTCGGGTGGAGCGAAACGACCCGCCAGCCGGCAAAGGCGGAGGGCGACCAAAGGCAGGCGAGCAGTCCAACAACGGCTGATAGCAGGAATTTGCTTTTTGCGCAGCCGCTCGTACTAAGCGTTACGCGGGTGATGGAGAATTGGTTTCTTGGCTCGGTAAGCATGACGCGACCTTATCAAATATCAGGCGTTCTGTCAACAATTCTTGTCTATTCTCAGCCGCTCTTGGCCAAGCACCCCGGCCGGTTTCTCGTGTGCGCGAGTTCCTCCAGGCCGCGGACGGCGCCATCGTAGGCAGCTCGCTCAAGGCTGGAGGCCAAATCGCAAAGGCCGTGGATGCCAAACGCGTGGCAGCCCTGGTGCGAGCCATGAATGCCTGAATCCGCGAGCCCAAATACCTTGAGTGAATTGAAAGGCATGATAGTCCAAAGCCTTGGAGCCGGTTTGAACGAAAGCGTTGCGTCCAGATAAAAGTGCAGATATCTGCAAACAGCTCTGTCACACTGCCAACGCCACCCTCCTACTTTTGCCTTGCGCCATTGGTGACATTGCAGGACGCTGGCAACGATGAAGATGGAAAGACTTCGAACCTGCTGCGTTCAACGCCAGCAGGTTCTAGTTCGCGGAGGCAATGTTAACCGTCCACCCTTATAAACAAATGAGCTCTAACCTGTTGTCGTTTTGGCGTTCCTGCCGGTCAAACATCAAGTATGCCACCCTGCTGGCAGCCGGTCTGGGGAGCCTGAGCCAGCCGGTTTCCGGGCAGTTGACGATCCAAATCGTCAACGACAGCGGATTGTCTGACACGAATATCTACCTCATGGTGCCGGGGAAAGCCGGGGCGACGCTCAATCCGCAGAGTCTGTTTGTGGACAAGAATACAGGAGTCAACGCCGCGGTCGCCCTCTCGACGTTGGCGACCAATAGCTGGGGGACTTCCACCCTCGTTTCGCCGATTTCGGGAAACACGGACACGGTCTATTCGTTTCAGGCCGGTTATATTTCCTCAGGCACCATCTATTTCATCTACAACAACTCCTTTGTTTTCAGCAATGGGATTACTCCCAGCCCGTCGCCGGACGGCGGGAACGGCGGCAGCGGTTATCGCTATGATTACGCGGAGCTGACGTTTAAAGGCACGGAAGGCAACAATGACGTGGACCTGACTTATGTGGATAAGTTCGGGATTCCGCTGCAGTTGGAATGGTTCCAGGGAACCAATACGGCGGCAACCAATCTGCAGGCCGGCTCGTATGTGTATGCCTCGACCAGGACGCTGGCGAACCTGTTCGCAGCCAACGGTTTCGCCGGCGCCGTGTTCGGCCTGACCAATGCCGGCACCACCAGCGGGAACATCACGCCGGGCTGGCAATATGCCGCGGGGACAAATCCCTACGCCAACTTCGCCCGCATCGTTGCGCCCCAGAAGACCAGCGGGACCGGCGCATCGGTTTCCCCATACCCCGGGGTCACCAATTACCTGGATTTTCTGGTCGCCCATCCGTTCACGCTGAACGGGGCGAGCGTGCAGAGCGGGAGTGTGACGGTCACTTTTGATGTCACGAACACCATCGTCACGAATTTTTACTATTACTATCTCGGGTATAAAACCAGCGTGGCCACCAACAACGCCGGCGGATGGACGTTCACCCTGTCGTACGACCCGAAGCGGATGCCGGCGAGTTATGATCTGCTGGCGATGGGCGCGATTTCCAACAGCACGACCAATGTTACGACCAACGGCACCACCATCGTGGTGAACTTGCCCGTGCAATACACCAACACGATTACCTTCTCGATTCCTGACACCAACACCACGATCTGCGCGAGCGCCTTCATCTACGGTGCGCCGGTGGGCCCCTATTATTCGGTCAACGGGACACCGGTTACCGACGTCACGCACCCCAGCTATAACGTGGAGGCCTGGATGCTCGGCGATGTGTTGTCGGCCGTCAATTTTGGCTTTGCGGGGGGGATCTACGGATCGAACTCAGAGCAATGGTTTTCGACCGTGGAGTGGACTTCTTATCCGTATGGCTGGGCGCAACCATCTCCTTACAACAACCCCACCAACGGCTATTTCAATCCCTACGCCGGCTTGATGTATTATGAGGCCGATGCCTACACGTTTGCGTTTTCCGAACGGATCACGCCGGATGTCGGGCTGCCGGTGGAGAGCGGCGACGTGATCCGCATCACCCTGCTTCCGGATGACCGCCTGGATTCGCCGATTCCGGTAGTGCAAACGAATCTGACCACCGGGAATTCCCTCACCCTGAGCTGGAACCCAGTGGCCGGCGCGACCGGTTACCAGGTCAACATGCTCCGGCCGCTGGGGATCGCTTCGGCCAACATCACCTCCACCAGCTACACCTTTACCGGGCTCACGGCTGGCACACCTTGCGTGATGTCGGTGCAGGCGGTGGGAACCCAAAACGGAAATCCCATCATCACCCCCGCCCGCCCAATTTCAGCCACCACCACCGGCACCTACCTGCCTGATACCAACGGAACGCTTACGACCGTCCAGGTGTCCTGCAGCATATCAGATCCCTTTTACCAGGTGGGTTATGTCTCCCTCAATGGGGTTCAGCTTTTCCGGACGAATAGCGTCAATCCGAGTCCATGGATGACTCCCAATGGTGTCCCGGCGCGCTGGCTGGCGGCAGCGGGGACCAACCAGGTTCCCGTCACGGTGTATGATAACAGTGGCAATGTCCTCTTTAACGACTGGTTCGCGTTCGTGCTTACCGCCACCAATGCCGGCGAGTACGTGGTTTCGGATCTTATGTTCTATGGTCAAAAAGCCGGGACGCTGCCGGCTCTGACCTCGGGCAATCCATTCACCCCCTCCACCACCAGTTACAATCTCCTTTTTACCTTGAACTATATACCGGCTGAAACTCGCAAATATGCCCCCGTCACCATCGCGTCCACCAACTCACCGGTGATCATTACGGCCGTCAGTTCATTGCCGGGCGGGGGAATCCGGTTCAACTTCAATGTGCCAGCGGGCACCAATTACGCGGTCGAGGCATCCGGCAACCTGACCCACTGGCGGACCAATTCCATCGGCACCGGCGTGCCCGGCGGCGAATCCTACACCAATGCCGCCGGTTCCAACTCGGTGCAGTTTTACCGCATCAAGCTTTGAGACGGACCGCCGGCGGAAGCCTCTTTCGGAGTCGCCCACCCGGAGCTACAGTTTTTACTGTGCTTCCCGCGCGCTTTCGGCCCACATTAGGCCATGCCATTGCTAGCGCCGCTTTTGAAACTGGCCAGCGTGACCAGGCGCTACGACGCGCCGGGTAAGACGGAAGCATTGACGGTGCTTGCGGGCGTGTCGCTCGAAATTGCTCGCGGCGAATCGCTCGCCATTGTCGGGCCCTCCGGCTCCGGCAAGAGCACGCTCTTGCAGATCATGGGCACGCTCGACCGGCCCACGAGCGGGTCGGTCACGCTCGACGGTCGGGAACTGGGCGCGCTCGATGAGCTGCAGCTCGCGTCGGTGCGGAACCGGCAGATTGGCTTCGTCTTCCAGTCGCACTACCTCCTGCCCCAGTGCACCGTCATGGAGAACGTCCTGGTGCCGACCCTTGCCTGCGCGGATGCGGCGCTGCGCGACGGCGCTGGTGGCCGGGCGGAGCGGCTTTTGGAACGTGTGGGATTGGGACAGCGCAAGTCCCATCGCCCCGGCGAACTCTCCGGCGGCGAGCGCCAGCGGGTGGCGGTGGTCCGCGCGCTGATCAACCAGCCGCAGCTCCTGCTCGCCGATGAGCCCACCGGCTCGCTCGATCACGCCTCGGCGCTGCAACTGGGGCAACTGCTGCTGGAGCTAAACCGCGAGGAGGGCGTGACGCTGGTCCTGGTGACCCACGCGCTGGACCTGGCCCGGCGCATGGGGCGGGTGATGGGATTAACGGACGGCCAACTCAAGCCCGTCGAGCCCGGGGCATAGAAAGGCGAGGGACAACGTGGCGCGCATTATTGAGGGGGCCCTGAGGCGGCCAGCCCAAAGGCGTAGCGCAGATTTTCAATCTGCCGTATCGCAGGTTTTCAACCTGCTAACCTTCCGTCGTGGCAACGCGCTCGAGAATATAGGACGCTCTGCCGATTACAAAGCGGCGATACAGCAGATTGAGAATCTGCGCTACCTGGGCGTGGGCAAGGCTGCAGCCTCTCGCACACCTTCCGCCACATGACCTTCTGGACTCTCATCCGCCGCAGCTTGCGCTTTCATGCGCGGGCGCACCTCGGCGTGGTGCTGGGGGCGGCGATCGGGAGCGCGACCTTGATTGGGGCGCTCGTGGTGGGGGACTCGGTCCGGGAGAGCCTCGCCAGCATGGCCTTGCGCCGGCTGGGTGGCATTCACTTTGCCCTCAGCACGCAGGATCGCCTGTTCCAGGCCAGCCTGGTGCCGCGCCTGGGTTCCATCCTGCCGCCAGACTCGATCCGCGTTAACACCAACAACCGCCCCGGGTTCATCCGGCCGGTCGGTGGCGAGCCGCAGTCCTCAGCCCTGGCGCTGCCCGGTATCGTTTCCAGGCAGGACGGCGCGGCGCGCGCCAACCGTGTGAATGTGCTCGGCGTGGAGGCAAGCGCCTGGCCGCGCCTGGCCGGTTGGGGCAACCTTTCCCCGGATGCCTGGGCAGCGGTTCCCGACGAAGATACGCCTGAGGGCGCGCGGGTTTCGGTGGAAGAGTTCAAGCGCCGACGACGCATCACCGAGCAGTGGCGGGCGGGTGAGACGGCGTTCATCAACCAGACCCTGGCGCGGCAGCTCATGGTCCGGGAGGGAGACGAAATCGTTCTGCGTGTGCGCAAGCCGAGCGCCCTGGGACTGGACGCGGCGATCAGCCCGCGCAACGAGGACACCGTTGCGCTCCGGCTGAAGGTCGGCGCTGTCCTGACCCCCGACATGCTCGGCGACTTTGCCCTTGCCGCGCAGTCGGCTCCGCCCGCGAACCTGTTTCTGCCCCGGGAATTCCTGGCTGACAAAGCCGGTGTGCGCGGCTCCGCGAACCTGCTGGTCAGCGGCCCTGTCCTGGTGTCGCCGGAACCTACCCGGTGGGATGCTTTGCGCTCCAATGCAGCGCGCTGGTTGTGGCGGCATGCCCCCCAGCTCCGCGTCAGCCAAACGGGGCCGATGAGCGCTTACTACCACTCGGATCCTGCCAGCCTGGCCGGGCGGGCGGCGCGCAAGATTGAACCCAAACGCGAGCAGCCGCTGCCCGACGAACCCTCACTGCCCTGGATGAACAAGGAACTGGCCCGCGCGTGGTTGCCGGAGGACGCCGGCCTGGCTGTGCGGGCCGTGGAGCAGCCGCAGAGCGCGACCGGCGGCGAATACATTCGCCCCTTCGTCGAGGTGACCAGCTCGCGGCTGTTCCTCGAACCTGCCGTCGCCGACGCGGCACTGAACCCAAGGACCCTCCCGCTCACCAACCGCCACGCCTTCCAGTCGGACACCCTGGAGGATGTCGCCTTCGGCCGGTTCGTCACCAACGGCGCGCGCGTTCTCACCTACCTGGCGAACCTGATACGCGCGGGCGATCACGCTGCGCCCTACTCGATGGTCACGGCGGCGGACGGGCCATTCGTGCCGACCGACCTGCGCGACGACGAGATCCTCGTCAACGAGTGGCTCGCCGACGATTTGCGGGTCAAGCCGGGCGATGCCGTCGAACTGAGCTACTACGTCGTGGATTCGGGCAGCCGCCTGGTCGAGCGGACGAACTCCTTTCGCGTGCGCCGGATTGTGCCGCTCAAAGGCATCTACGCCGACCGGACGCTCATGCCCGAGTTCCCCGGCCTCGCTAAAGCGGAAAGCACTCATGATTGGGACGCGGGCTTCCCGCTCGTTTACCCGATCCGCGACAAGGACGAAGCCTACTGGAAAACCTATCGTGGCACGCCCAAGGCCTACGTGACGTTGGCGGCGGGCCAGGCGATGTGGGCCAACCGGTTCGGGACGCTCACCGCCATCAGGTATGATGTGCCGGCCCATACCTTTGCCAGCACCTGTCGGGAAGCCGTGTATCGCAACCTGCTGGCCAACTTGCGGCCGGCCGATGTCGGCCTGCGTTTCGAGGCGGTCCGCGCGCAGGCGCTCAAGGCGGCGGCGCAGGGGCAGGACTTCGGGCAACTGTTCCTCGGGTTCAGCCTGTTCCTGGTTGTGGCGGCCCTGCTGCTGATGGCGCTGCTCTTTCAGTTCGGCCTCGAACAGCGGGCGTCCGAGGTGGGGATACTGCTGGCGCTCGGCCTGAGGCCCGGGCAGGTGCGGCGGCTGTTGCTGGCGGAGGGTTCCGTGCTCGCCTTTCTGGGGGGCATCGTTGGCGTGCTGGGCGGAATCGCCTACGCCAGGGCGATGTTGTGGGGGCTGGCCACCGTGTGGCGCGGAGCCATCGGGGGCGCGGAGCTTCAATTCCATCTCACGGCCGCCAGTTTGATCATCGGCCTGTGCGCCAGCACCGTCGTGGGCGGGCTCACGATCTGGCTGACCTTGCGCAAGCAGGCTTTAAGGCCGGTCCGTGAACTGTTGGTTGGGGAGGTCCACGGTCCACAGTCCACAGTCCATAGTCGCGGGGTATGGATTGCGGCGGTGGCTGGCGTTACGGCGGCTGGGCTCGTCGTGTGGGCGCTGGTGAGCGGGCAGAACAGCAATCCCGAAGTGTTCTTTAGCGCCGGGTCGTTGGTGCTGGTTGCGGGTTTGGGTGCGGCTGCCGCGTGGCTGAACCGTTTATCCCGGGAGGCTGCCTCCGCGCGACTCAGTCTCCGCGAATTGGGCGTGCGCGGCTGCGCCCGACGACGGAAGCGCAGCCTGGCGAGCATTGCCCTGCTGGCCTGCGGATCGTTCCTCGTCGCCGCCATCGGCGTGTTCCGGCTCGACGCGAACCGCGACGCCACGCGGCGCGATTCGGGCACGGGCGGCTTCGCGCTCATTGGCGAGTCCACGATGCCGGTGGCGCAGGATTTGAACACGAAAGCCGGGCGCGAGTTCTACGGCCTGGACCCCCGGCAACTGGCGGGCGTGAACGTGGTCCCACTGCGCGTGCGCGAGGGGGATGCGGCCAGTTGCCTGAATCTCAACCGGGCGCAGAAGCCGCGTCTGCTGGGCGTAAAGCCCGAGCTCCTGTCCGGCCGGTTCACTTTTGCGAATGTGGCCAAGGGGCTGGACCGCCGCGAAGGCTGGAGCCTGCTCGGGGCCGGCCAATCGCCAATCGCCAATCGTCAATCGTCAATCGCCGAGATCCCCGCCATTGGCGACGCCAACTCGATTCAATGGGCGCTGGGCAAGCGGATCGGCGACACGATTGATTACACAGACGAGCAGGGCCGGGCGTTCAAGCTGCGGCTGGTGGGCGGGGTGGCGAACTCGATCCTGCAAGGGAGCCTGATCATTGACGAGGCGGAGTTCACCCGTCGCTTCCCGGGCGAGAGCGGCTACCGCATGTTCCTGCTGGATGCGCCATCCAACTCCGTCGCGCAAGCTTCCGCCGCCCTGTCGCGCGCCATGCAGGACACCGGCCTGGAGTTGACGCCCGCGGCGCGGCGGCTTGACGAGTTCAACGCGGTGCAGAACACCTACCTGGGCACGTTCCAGATCCTGGGCGGCCTGGGCCTGCTGCTCGGCAGCGCGGGTCTGGGGGTGGTGGTCCTGCGCAATGTCCTGGAACGGCGCGGCGAGCTGGGCCTGCTGACGGCTGTGGGTTTCCGGCGGCGATTGCTCCAGCGCCTGGTGTTGATCGAGCATGGCGCCCTGCTGGGGCTCGGGCTGGGCCTCGGCGCTGTCGCTGCCGCCCTCGCGGTGCTGCCGGCCATCCTGGCTCCCGGCACGCAACTGCCCTGGGGCTCGCTGGCCCTGACGCTCGCCGCCATCCTGCTGAACGGCCTCCTCTGGACCTGGCTGGCCACGACCTATTCCCTGCGCGGCAACCTCCTGGCCGCCCTGCGGAATGAATGACGGCGCAGCGCGCCGGCATCCAATCCCTCCATCACCCGGCACCAGCAACGTCACTCGCGAGCGTCGCCAAGGCCGGAAGCGGTTCGATTCAACGTGTTTGCCCGTCAATCAGGCCCCAATCAGCACGCCAGTTGGCCCATATTACCCCCCTGCGCGCACCGTATCCCCCAGTAAACCCCTCGTATACCCCTCGTCTACCCCTCGTATGGCCCAAGTAATTGCATGGCTGGGAGGCGACTTTGAGATCCGGGGGGTGGCGGGGGCGGTTAATCGGCGAAGAGGAAGCGGAGGTCGTCGAGGGTGAGGCTCTTGGCGAAGCGTTCCTCGCCCAGCACATCCTCGGCGAGAGCTTTCTTCTGCTTTTGCAGGGTGCGGATCTTTTCCTCGATGCTGTCCTTGATGAGGAGGCGGTAGGCGATGACCTTGTTGACCTGGCCGATGCGGTGGGTGCGGTCAATGGCCTGGCTTTCGACGGCTGGGTTCCACCAGGGGTCGAACAGCACGACGTAGCTTGCGGCGGTGAGGTTGAGCCCGAAGCCGCCGGCCTTGAGAGAGATGAGGAAGATGGCCGGGCCCTCGGTGGACTGGAATTCCCGGACCAGGTCACCGCGGTTTTCCGTGTGGCCGGCCAGGTAGAAGTGCGGCCATTTGCGCTCTTCGATGCCGGTGCGGAGGATGTTGAGCATCTCCACGAACTGGGAGAAGACGAGCACCTTCTGGCCCTCCTCCATCAGCGACTCGAGCTGTTCCATGAGTGCCTCGACCTTGGCGGACGGCGCCTTGGTATTGGGGCTGACCAGCCGGGGATGGCAGCAGATCTGGCGGAGGCGGAGCAGGGACACCAGGAAGTGGAATTGATGTTCGGACAGCTCCTTTTGGGTCTTGATCGCCAGCAGGAGCTGCTGGGCGCGCTTGAGCTCGGCGCGGTAGAGCGTCTTCTGCTCGCCCTCGATTTCGCAGAGCAGGTCTTCCTCGGTGCGGTCGGGGAGGTCCTTGGCGACCTGGGACTTGGTGCGGCGCAGGAGGAAGGGGCGGACGCGGGCCGAGAGGCGGCGGCGGCCGAGGGTATCGCCCTTGGAATCGTAGGTTTTGGCGAACTGCATGCGGCTGCCAAGCACGCCGGGCATGGCGAAGTTGGTGAGGCTCCACAGGTCGAGGAGGCGGTTCTCGATGGGGGTGCCCGTCAGGACCAGCCGGTGCTCGGCGCGCAAGGCGCGGGCGACCTGCGCGGTCTGGGAGCTGGGGTTCTTGATGTACTGGCCCTCGTCGAGGATCACCGCCAGCCACCGCACGGAGAGCAGGCTCTCGCCGAGCATCCGCAGTTGGCTGTAATTGAGCACGTGCAAATCCGCCTCGTCCAGGTTTTCAGACACGCGGTCCAGTTCGCTGGCCGGCCAGAGCTTGACGCGCAGGCCGGGCGTGAAGTGAACGGCCTCGGCGTGCCAGTTGTCCATGACGCTCTTGGGGCAGACGACGAGGCTGGGGGGGATCGTGTCCGCGGCGGCCTTGGCGGGACGTCGGCCCTTGGGCGCGGGAGCGGCCTGCGGGGCGGCGGCCGCCTGCGCGGGGAGGGCGGGCCTCGGCTGCTCGCGGAGCCAGAGGAGCCAGGAGAGCGTTTGGAGCGTCTTGCCCAGGCCCATGTCGTCGGCGAGGATGCCCCCGAAGCGGTTGGTGGAGAGGTAGGCCAGGAAGTGAAACCCTTCGAGCTGGTAGGGGCGGAGCTGCGCCTTGACGCCCGCCGGGAGGTTTTCGCTGACGCGCCGCTGGATCTGCTCAACCTGCTGCTCGGGCAGGAACTTCTTTGCCGCTTCATCGGCGAGCTGGAGGGCGTGCAGGCGCTGTGGCTCGGCAGAAAGTTCGCGCGGGTTGAGGCCCAGCCGCGCCAGGCGCTCGTTCTCGTCCTCGCTCAGGTCGTATTGAAGCCGGCGCCAGCCTTTGCCCTCGAGCCGGACGTAGGCGCCCTTGGCGTTGAGGAGCAGCTTGATCTCCGCCTGCGTTAGAGTGGTGTCGGACACGTCGAGCACGACGCGCAGGTCGAACCAATCAATGTCGGTCTCGGTGACATCGAGCTTCACGCTGCCGGCGACGGCGGCGGAGGTGAGGGAGGCCAGGTCGCCCCCGAGCTTGACGGTGATCTCCGGCGGCATGCCCTGGAGCCAGGCCATGAATACTTCCGGGAATTTCTTCGACACTCGCAGGCTCAGGTTCCCGCCGTAGGAGTAGGGCCTGAGGTTCAGCGGATCGAGCAGCGGCGGCACGCGGTCGAGGATGGCCCTGTCATAGAGGATGATGGCATTTCCCTCCTCGGGTTTCCTTCGAGCGGGCTGGCGTGTTTCATCTACCCAGGCGTTCCCGACCCAGACCTGGCGATGTCCGTCCGGGGATTCCGCCAAGACCCGCACCGTGCAATCCTCGGTCTTGGAGCCGGGATAAACCTGCTTCAGGTTGCAGTGGATGACGACCTCATAAGGCAGCACGCGCACGCGGTCGCGGACGCGGGGCGGCAGCTCGGCGCCCAACGACTGCAGGAACGCCACGCCGGCGGTCTGCTCGATGGCCGGCGCCGGGATCCGGCTCTCCTTCGCCGGATCGAGCACCAGGTTGCAGGGGGGCGGGCCGATGAAGACCGCGTCGGCTGTGAGGTAAAGCGCCGGATGGCCGGGGAGCGCGCAGAGGATTTTCGGGGCCGGAGATCCGTCGGCCTGCGCCAGGCGTACCCGGTAATCGTCGTTCTCGCTGGCTGCGGGGATAATCTCCCAGCGGAGGGCCTCAGCCGGGCGGGCGAGGGGCTGGCCATCGTTCCGGACGATCCGATCCTCGAGCAGCCTGATTCGCAGCAGCCGACCCAGTATGCGGCACGATTCGAAATCGTGGTAGGTCAACTGCAATGACATGCCATACAAGGCGTGACGGGAGAAGAACTGCCAGATCATCTCCGCTTCGGGGGTGAGGGCGATCTGGCTTTTATCGTAATTGCCTGAGAGTTGGCGCATTTGCTGCGGCTTGAGGCTCTCGAAGTCGGTTTTCCCCGGCCGCAGCCACTGCAGGGATACCTCGCCCTCGCCAACCGACAGGCGGAAATCGGTGCAGAGGGGGCTGGCGGCGTTGGAGGTGTTGGGCTGCATGCTGAGATCGCCGAGCCTCCGCTCCCAGCTCTTGATTTCCCGAACCCGTTCCCATTGCGACAGGAGTTGCTTGATTTCCTGCAAATTCGTGACCGGCACCATGAACGGGGGTATCTGTTTGCCGTGCTGGAGGACGGTATTGGCCACGTAAAGCCAGAAGAGGTAATCGTTCTTCGGGAATGACGGCCAGACCTGGAGCACGTTCCAGCCAAAGGCGCCCAGCGGCAGACCCATCTCATCGAATTCCCAGTTGGTGATGTGCCCGGCCTTGCGGCAGCGCTCATACACCATGCAAACCTTCGCCAGGAACTTCCGTTCCTGCGCCTTCAGCGGGGTGTTGCGGGTGGCCATAACCTGGTTCATCAGCTCGCTGGAGTCTGACGCAGACGGCTTGAGCCTGGACGCGGCCATGGCAGCGGAGGCTGTCGGGCCGACCGTGCTCAGGTTGCGAACCGCCGCCTGGCTGCATTCGGCCAGCAGGGCACGCATCGCCGCCACAATGTGCTCGCAATTAACCGCCTGCGGACAGGAACAATGGGCTTCCCAGCCTCCCGACAGGCTGTAGCCCAGGCCCACCTCATAGTCTTCGCCGTCCTTGACGAGCGCGGAGTAGGAGTGCCCCGGCACTTTGGCGACCAGGTTTTGCACGCCACCGCGGCAGAAGCATGCCTCGCCGTCGCGCCTTGCCTCGGCGCTAAACAGCTTGAGGAATGCTTGTGCCTTGCGCGGTTCGAGCAATTCAAACACGTCGTCCATCGGTCAAGTATAGTGGCCGGCCGCAGCGTGACAAGCCGTCTGCGGTTTGAGCCGCGGATTTTCCTCACTTCCATGCTCGCCTTGGCGCAGGTATAATGATAAAGTTGGCCTTTGTATGCACTGGCGGCCTCTGACCTGGGTCCTGTTGAGCGCAATGTCGCTCTTTGCAGGATTCTTCTTTTGGCACCAGGCCCATGAGCGCGCCGCCCCGCGCCCCCCCCCCCCCCCCCCCCCCCCCCACGCATCACGCATCACGCATCACGCCCCCCCCACCCCCGCGCCCCCTAACCCAGCCCCAAGCCGCCTCGACGCCGCAAAATCTCCGCCTCACCAACACCTCAACTCCCCTCGACCGCCTGGCCCGCAGCGAACACGCCATCCTGCTCGCAAACGCCTGGCTCGATACGGCCCAACTGTCCCAAAACAGCTCCGCCCGGCCCGGGCCGGCAAGCATTGATTCGCCTTTGCCAATCCCCGCGCACCTCCGCGCCCAGGGCGACCCCGGCGCCTATGTCGTCCAATCCCGCGCGCCGCTGGACGATGCCTTTCGCGCCCTCCTGCAGGCCGCCGGGGCAACCGTTGTTTCCTACATCCCGAACAATGCCTATCTGGTTCGCGCTTCGCCCGCCGCCGCGCAACAGGTCGCCGCGGACCCGCGCGCGCAGGCTGTCCTGCCCTACGAGCCCTACTACAAACTGCAATCCCCGCTGCTCGGGTCGGCGGTGACGCAAACGCCGCTGCCAGAGGGCTGCGCTCTCGATGTGTTGCTGTTCCCCGATGCCCGCGCCGCTGCTGCTGCGGGTTTGAAAGATCTCGGCCTGCAAATCATCGGCGATGAACCCTCCCCCTTCGGGCCCGTGCTCAAGGTGCGCGCTGCCGCAGATGCGACCGGCCAAACCGCCGCCGCTGATTCCGCCGCCATTCTCTGCGCCCTGGCCCGGCTTCCCGCCGTGCAACAGATCGCGCTGTCGCGCCATCGCGTCATGGCCAGCGACCTCTCCCGCGCCCGCGTCGCCGTCGCGACCGACTCCGTCACCCCCGACAACTACCTCGGCCTGACCGGCACCAATGTGCTCGTCAACGTCAACGACTCGGGCGTGGATGCCTCCCATCCCGACCTGACCAACCGGGTCTTCTCCGATCTCCCGATCAACGGCACGGACACCAACGGCCACGGCACCCACATCGCGGGCATCATCGCCGGCAGCGGCCTGGAGTCCCCCACGGTCACCAACGCCAGCGGCTCCGTCATGCCGGCCGTGGACTCCCAGTTCCGCGGTTTCGCGCCCGCCGCGCGGCTTTTTGTCATGGCCGCCGGTCCCGATGCCGATCCCTCGTCCTCCAATTCCTATCTCCAGGAAACCGCCGCCCGGACCAACGCCTTCATCTCGAACAACAGTTGGGGCTACGACGACGACAACGCCTACGACCTGGCCGCCGCCAGCTACGATGCGGCGGTCCGGGATGCCCTCCCCGGCGTGCCCGGCGCGCAACCTCTCCTGTTTGTGTTCGCCGCCGGCAACACCGGGAAGGGCGCGGACGACGGGCTCGGCGGGATCGCCGGCTCCGTCATGTCGCCCGGCACGGCCAAGAACGTGATCACCGTCGGCGCCATCGAACAGCCCCGCGCCATCGCCGACGAGGCCTGGCAGTGTGCCCTGGTTGACGGCACCAACGTCTGCTGGACCAACCGGCCGTGGCTCGGGATCACCTCGACCAACAACGAGGTGGCGGGGTTCTCGGGGCGCGGGAATGTCGGCGCTGGCATCGAGGGCGTCTTTGGCCGGTTCAAGCCGGACGTCGTCGCCCCCGGCACGTTCGTGGTGGCGGCGCGTTCGACGCAGTGGGACCGGACCGCCTACTACCGCCCCGCCAAGGACTCCAACTACTTCGAGGTGCTCAGCAACATCAACAACACCATCGGCCCCTTCTACCGCTACGAATCGGGCACCAGCATGTCGGCCGCGGAGGTCTCCGGCACGCTGGCTCTCATGCAGGAGTTCTTTCAGCGCCTCAGCCGCACCAACAGCCCCGCCCTGATGAAGGCCCTCCTGATCAACGGTGCCCGCAGCCTGAGCACCCGATACGACTTCCAGGTCTCCGCCCTCACCAATTACCAGGGATGGGGGCTGATCAATCTTACCAACAGCCTCCCCGGGCCGTTGACCAACCCGGTCCCGACGGCCAGCCCGATGCTGCTGTTCGACCAGGAGCCGGACGACGCCCTGGCCACCGGCCAGAGCCGCACCCGCTTCGTGACGCTTGCCGACGCGGCGACCCACCAACCGCTGCGCGTCACGCTCGCCTGGACCGACCCGCCCGGGAACCCGGCTGCCAGCCTCAAGCTCGTGAACAACCTCGACCTCGTGGTCACCAATCTCGCCACGGGCGAAGTCTTCTTCGGCAACGACTTTCCCGCCGGCGGCAGCTTCAGCGTCCCGTGGGACACCCTTTCGCCGCCCAACCTGGATGTGGTGAACAACGTCGAAAATGTCTATCTCGCGCCGCCGCTCGGCGCCGCCTACTCCTTCACCGTCATCGCCCGAGGCGTCAACGTCAACGCGGTCGCTGCCCAGGCCACTAACGTGGCGCAGGATTGCGCGCTGGTCATCTCCAGCGGCGATGGCGCGGTGGCCGATGCGTTGACCCTCACCGACGCCCCGATAGCGTCCGCCACTTCGTCCAATGTGATGTTCCTCACCAATGCCTTTGCCGCCGGCTCCGGGATTTCCGGCGCGCTCCTGGTCAACCAGCGTGCGGGGGCCAATCCGCCCCTGCTGGATGTGGGCTCCATTCCCTGGCCGGCCGGCTCCAACGGTTTAATCGCACCCGGCACGCTCAGCCAGTGGCGGTTCTATGTCCTCACCAACGACCAGGCCTACACCAACGCCGCCTTTGTCACTTTCCGCCCCGACCGCCTGTCGGTGCCCTCCGTGAATGTCAACGTGACCAACTTCGCCGGCGCTACGGCGCTTGGCGCGGACATTGACCTGTATGTGTCCACCAACCCGGCGTTGACCACCTTGGACCCGGCCGCCATTGCCGGAGCCGACAAATCGCTTCGCCGCGGCGGAACGGAGATGCTCGTGTTCAGCAACGCCGCCCCGGGCACTTACTATGTCGGCATCAAGGCGGAGGACCAGCCGGCGGCTGAGTTTGCTTTCATGGGGGTGTTCGGCCTGCTGCCCTTCAGCACGCAGGACGCCGACGGCAGTTGGGTCCTGCACGGCATCAACCTGCCCGCCGCGATCCCGGATGGCAGCGCGGACCGGCCCGGCACGACGAATGTGGTGGCGCTGGCCCCGGCCCCGATACCGGTTCGCCGGGTCGTGGTCACCAATGAACTCTGGCACGAGCGCTTCTCTGACCTGCTCGTCACCCTGACTCATGGCCGGACCTCGGTGGTGCTTCATAGCAATTCGCTGCCGCCGGTGGATCCCGTTCCACTGCAATACACCTGGATCTACGAAGACAACCGCCAGGGCGACATTCCCGGCGCGCAACGTTCCGACGGGCCGGGCAGCCTGTGCAGCTTCATCGGCGATCAAGGCATGGGCGTCTGGCTGCTGACCGTGGCCGACCGTGTTCCAACCCATACCGGCCTGGTCGCCAATGTGACCCTCCGGCTCGAACCGCAAGACGTCAGCAACGGCGCCCCGCGCGAGGTGGCGACGAATGCCTTTGCCGGCGATTTCATGGATGTGCCCATCGGCGCCACCAACCTCACCGTCTGCATCGGCAATGAATCTCCCGCGCTGCTGCCGCTGACCCTTTACCTGCGCCGCGGCAGCCCGCCCACACTGGGCCTGTGGGACCAGATGGCGGCCCTCAGTCCCTCGGGCGGATGTTTGAGCCTGAACCGCTGCGCCTTGCCGCCGCTAAACCCGGGCCGCTACTTCATCGGCGTCTTCAACCCGAACGACATTCCCCAGACCATCCGGATGAACGCGACCGTGGACGTGGATCCCGCCCCGGCCGTTCCCACAACCTATGCCGTCGCCGGGCCGATCCCCATCCCCGACGACGCCGTCACCAACGCCAGCCTCTTTGTGCCCGTAAACCAGCCGATCGCCTCCGTGGGCGTCCGGCTGCATGTGGATCATCCGCGCGTCTCGGACATGGCGTTCACGCTCATCAGCCCCGGCGGCACGCGCGTGCTCCTGTTTGAGAATCGCGGTGGCGCGACCACCAACGGGTTGGGTGGAATTGTGCTCAGCACCAATGTGTTCCCCACCCGGACCTCGGGCGACTACAACGCCAACACCAACGTTCTCAATGTGGGACGGAACCAGGGCACGCTCTTTGTGGACTACGATTTCTACCAGGCCCCGGATACGATGACTGTCTACTACGACGGCGGGATGATCTATGATTCCGGGCTGATCAGCTCCAACGGCCAGGTGACGATCCCGTTTGGTCCGGGCGTCTCGACAAATCTCGTGATCATCATGAACGAGACGAACAACTACGACACCAACAGCCTCTGGGAATACACCGCCACGGTGGCCTGCCCCATGCCGGGCTACCTGTCGTTCACCGAAAATTCCAACCGGACCCGGGTTCCCGTCAAGTTCGCCCCGCTGCCGTTCGTGCCCGCCGGAACCAATACCGACCTGTATTACCTGCCCGAGGAATCGCTCAATGCCCTGGCCGGCCAGAATGCCTTCGGCCAGTGGCAATTGGAAATGTGGGATTCGCGCGCCGGGGCCTTCGACCCGGCCCCGCAACTGGTGACCTGGCAGTTGCAGTTCGTTTTCCAGGACACGATCCCGGTGCCCATCGGGTTGACCTGCGCCAACGCTTGCTCGAATACCGTTCCTCCCGGCCAGGTCGCCCCCTTCTTCCTGGATGTGCCCGCCTGGGCGACGCGCGTCACCAATATCCTGCTGAACGCCACGGCCCCGGTGAACCTGCTGTTCAACCAGGTTCGACCGCCCACCGGCACCAATGCCGGCGATGCGACCTTGCTATCCCGTTCGACGGCGGGCTCGGCCACCCTGGGCATCGGCGGTTCGCCCCCGCTGATTCCCGGCGCCCGTTACTACCTGGGAAGCCAGAACACCGGAACCTCGAACGCCATCGCCGTGGTGC
>JAPLUA010000250.1 GCA_026397855.1 Verrucomicrobiota bacterium
TACGGGAGGGGACAAGAATGTGCGCGCTCCAATTGCCCGGTGGTAGTGGTTTTGGAAAAATCCAAGATGCGTACGGTTTCGGATTTCAATCCGTCCCCGCTTGCGTTTGCACCCGAGTGCCTGTAGAAGGATAGGGTGAATTATTTGCCATATAGAGTATGGAATCTGCCGCCGGCGGCCATGGCGCTGGTTTTGGCCAGCGGGGTTCTTGCCGGATGCGGCCGCAGCGATGTGCAGGTTTACAAGGTGGCCAAGGAGCCCGCACAGGCGTCGCCAGCCGCCATGCCGCCCGGTCACCCTGATGCTTCCGCCGCCGCATCCGCTCCCGCGCTCAAGTACAAGGCCCCGCAGGGATGGCAGGAAGTCGCCCCGGGCGAAATGCGCGCGGCATCGTTCCGCATTGCGGGCCAGAACGGCAAGCAGGCGGATGTCAGCGTGATTCCGCTCCCCGGCCTGGCGGGCGGGGATCTGGACAACGTCAATCGGTGGCGGGGACAGGTCGGGCTCGCGGCGGTCTCGCAGGAGGAGATGACCAAAATGGCGCAAGCGGTCGAAATTGACCATCAACCGGCCCAGCTCTATGACCAGGCAGGTGAGAAGGGGGCCGATAAGGCCCATATTCTAGGGGCGATCACCCGCCGGGACGGCGTGGCGTGGTTCTTCAAGATGACCGGAGACGATGCGCTGGTGGCGCAGCACAAGCCTGCGTTCATCGAGTTCCTGCAATCGGTTGCTTTCCCTGCGAACGATGCCCAGGCGGCTTTGCCCCCGTCGCATCCCCCCATCGCCGGCGCTTCCGAACTGCCCCCGTCCCATCCCCCGATTGGCGGCGGCACGGAGCTGCCTCCATCGCACCCGCCGATTGGCGCCTCCGCTATGGGAGCACAAACTTCGGCGGCAGCCTCCTCCGGCCAGGACAAGCCGAACTGGCAGGTGCCCTCGGGCTGGCAGGAGACGCCGGGCGGACAATTCCTCGTCGCCAAGTTCCTCGTCAAAGGCGCGGGCGACGCCCAGGCGGCGGTCAATGTCAGCATGTCGGTGGGGGATGGTGGCGGGCTGCTGGCCAATCTCAATCGCTGGCGCGGCCAGCTCGGCCTCACGCCGGTGGCCGAAGCCGACCTCGCCAGCCAGGTTCAGCCGCTCATTGGGACCTTGCCCGACAGCAAGGCGATGCTTGCCGAGATGGCCGGCACGGATGCCAGGACCGGGCAGAAGACGCGCCTGCTGGCGGCTGTTGTGCCCCAGGGGCAACAGACGTGGTTTTACAAGCTGATGGGCAACGAGCAGGTCGTCGAGCAGCAGAAGGAGGCTTTCACCAAGTTCGTGCAGGCTGTTAAATACCCGTGATACGCTTCTTCACCTCCATCCGTCTCACGGTGGTCTGCCTCGCGCTGGGGCTGGTGCTGGTGTTCTTTGGCACCATGGCGCAGGATCCCATCGGGCTCTACCTGGCCCAGGACAAGTTCTTCCGCTCCTTCTTCGTGTCGGCGGCGCCGATGTGGGCTGCCATGAAGAAGACCCTGCAGATGCTCCACATCTACATGCCTCCCTCGACGGCGGCCGATGTGCTGCACGGCTCCCGGTTCCCGGTATTCCCCGGCGGCTACCTGATCGGCGGGGTGCTGCTGATCAACCTCGTCGCGTCGCACTTCAAGCGGTTCTCGCTGACGTGGGACAAGGCGGGTATATGGCTGGCTCATGCCGGCCTGATCCTGCTGCTGCTCGGCCAACTCGGGACGGACATGCTCTCGCGTGAAAGCTCCCTCCACCTGCGCGAGGGCGAGAGCAGGAACTACTCGGAGACGGAGCGCGAAGCCGAGCTGGCGGTGGTGGACACCACCGATCCGGCGGGCGACAAGGTGATTGCGATTCCCCAGCGGGCGTTGATGGGGCGGCAATCATTCCAGCATCCCGACCTTCCCTTTACCCTGCGCATCAAGCAGTTCTATCCCAATTCGGAGGTCGCCAACCGGCCCGCCAACTCGACCGAGCCACCGGCCGCGACGAAGGACATCGGGCTTCACGCCACGGTGAAAGACCTGCCGCGCGTCACCGAGATGGACAAGCGGGACGTGCCCAGCGCCGTCGTGGAGGTCATCACGCCGCAAGGCACGCTGGGGACCTGGCTGGCTTCCGAGTACATTGACCAGCCGCAGAGCTTCACGTGCAACAACCGCACCTACCAGATCACCCTCCGGGCGCGGCGGTATTACATGCCCTACAGCCTCAAGCTCCTGAACTTCCAGCACGACGTGTATCCCGGGACAGACATCCCCAGGAACTTCTCCAGCCGGGTTGTGGTGGAGCGACCGAACACCGGGGAGAAGCGCGAAGTGCTCATCTACATGAACAACCCCCTGCGCTATGCCGGCGAGACCTATTACCAGGCGAGCTACGACCCAGACAACCACGGCACAATCCTGCAGGTGGTGCACAACCCGAGCTGGCTGACGCCTTACTTCTCCTGCATCCTGGTGGGCGCGGGCCTGCTTCTCCAGTTCGGCATCCATCTCCTGGGCTTCACCCTCAAGCGTAAACCCGCATGAAACAAGGTAGAAGATTGGAGATAGGAGATAGAAGATCGAGGCTCCAACCTCGCGCACATCGGCTGACCCTATGAAAAGGCTCCTGCGACTTGTCCCCTGGCTCTTCCTGGCTCTCTTTGCTTGCGAAATCATCGTGGTGATGATGCCCAAGAAGGAGGGCCAGTATCACACCCGCGCATTCGGCCGGCTGCCGGTGCTGCTCAACGGCCGCATCCAGCCCTTCGACTCGGTCGCTCGCAACTCCCTGCTCCAGATCCGCAGCACCGGCGATGTGCCGATCGAGCAGGTGCCCTCCTGGAAGTTCTGGCATCACCCCAAGAAGCTCCGGTCCAGCGAATGGCTGCTCGAGGTGATGGCCCGGCCCGATGTGGCAGATACCCGCCCGATCTTCCTCATCCACCACTCCGACCTGCTCGGGGAACTCAAGCTCCAGGACAAGGGCATCGCCAGGTCCGGCCTGCGCTACTACACGTTCAACGAACTCAAGGCGCTGGTGCCGGAGATTTCAGAGCAGGGCCGCAAAGCTTCCGAGCTCAAGACCGAGCAGCAGAGCACCTTCCAGAAACAGGTCACCAAGCTCGCCAATGCCCTGAGCCTTTACCAGCGGCTCAAGGTCACCCTCCAGCCCGAGGGGTCGGCTGATTTCGGCAGGGAAATGGCTGTGTTCTGGCAGAACCTGCCAGCCGCCCGCGTGGCCGCCCAGGCCAGCGAAAGCGGGAAGGAGTTCGACAAGGAAGCCTTGCACCGGGTCTCCAAGACTCTGGGTGAAATTCAGCAGATGGCCCAGTTCGGCTATCCGCTCGTCGCCCCGCCGCTCGATCCTGCCGCCGCCCGCAACCAGTGGGTGAATGCCGGCACCAGCCTCATGGAGTCGTCCCGCACCGGCGAGGTCCACCCCGCCCTCACCAATCTCATCGCAATGGCCACGGCCTATCACCAGGAAAAGCCGGACGACTTTAACCGTGCGGTGGCCGATTACCGCGCCTGGCTCGCCCCCGGGTTCCCCAAGGAACTGAAGAAGGGCGAGGCCGAGTTCTACTACAACGACGTGAAGTCATTCCTGCACGCGATGATCATCTACATCTTTGCCTTTGTCCTGGCGTGCGGGGCGTTGCTGACCCTGACCACGACGCCTAACGTTTCGGAAGCGCTGCGCCGTTCGGCCTTCTACCTCGTCATCCTGGCCGGGGTGGTGCATACGTTCGGACTTGTGTTCCGGATGGTGCTGGAGAACCGCCCGCCGGTAACCAACCTGTATTCCTCGGCCATCTTCATCGGCTGGGGCGCCATGGTGCTGGGGCTGATCCTCGAGCGCGTTTACCGCGTCGGCATCGGCTGCATCGTCGCTTCGCTCACCGGCTTTATCACCCTGATGATCGCGCACAACCTGGCGCTGGGCGGCGACACCATGGAGATGCTGCGGGCGGTGCTCGACACGAACTTCTGGCTGGCCACCCATGTGGTGGTGATCACGCTCGGTTACTCCTCGACCTTTGCCGCCGGCTTGCTGGCCATGGTCTATATCTGCCTCGGGGTATTCACGCCGCTGCTGCGCCTGCCCATTGCCGCCGGAGGCAATGCCGTCGCGCTTGCCGCGTCCAAGGGCGGTCGTTCCGCCGCCGGGGGAATGCCGGCCGGCTCCGTGTCCGAACGGGAGGCATGGACAACCCTGGGCAAAGCGCTCTCCAGGATGGTCTATGGCATCGTCTGCTTCGCAACCCTGTTCAGCTTCATTGACACGGTCCTTGGCGGCATCTGGGCTGACCAGTCGTGGGGCCGGTTCTGGGGCTGGGATCCCAAGGAGAACGGCGCGCTGCTGATCGTGCTCTGGAACGCGGTTATCCTTCACGCCCGCTGGGGCGGCATGGTTCGCGACCGCGGCATCATGAACCTTGCGGTCTTCGGCAACATCGTGACCAGCTTCTCCTGGTTCGGGGTCAACATGCTCGGCATCGGGCTGCACTCCTATGGGTTCATGGACGAGGCGTTCAAGTGGCTGATGATCTTCATAGGCAGCCAGCTCCTGGTCATGGCTGCGGGCCTCCTCCCGCTGCGCTTGTGGCGGAGCTTCCGCACGGAGGAAACTCCACCGCCCGCCGCCCCTGCTCAAACTGACGGGAAGCCTGTGCCTGCGTAGGGCTGGACACTGCTGCTGTTGCCAGGTCGCGCGTGCAAAGGAGCGCCGGAGTGCACCCGGCTTACAAGATCCCCAAGCCGCCAGATGAGCATGTTCCGAATACGCTCCACGACCCGGCAGGCTGAAGCCGAAGCGATGGCTTATCCGCTGAACAACGTCGGCAAATCCATCATCCCGTGCTTGATTCTCAAGACTTCCACTGTTTCTTCGCTCCAGCGGTAAAACAGCAAATAGCGGGGATAGCGGCGAATGATTACGCTGCGGATGCCCGGGGGAACCAAGTCGCGGCGAAGTCTCCCGAGGTCCGGGCGGCTTTCGACTTGCTTCACCTGGGCCATGACTTCGTCGTGCCACCTGGACGCAATTTCCGGCGATGCCCGTTCCGCCAGATAGACGACGCCATCTTCGAGATCAATCCAAAATTGGGGGCGGAAGATGAGCCTCACGAACGTTTAGACGCGCGGGCCAATCCCCTGCGCAAAGCCCCTTCCCAGTCTGCTGGAGAGGCAGGGCTGGCCGGACCGCTGTTCAACGCTTCATCCACCCATTGTTGATCAACGTTGCCGCGTTCGGCCTCCCGCAGATCACAGAGACGCTCGAGTATTTCCTGGCGCTCACCCGGCCCAAGCTTGGGCAACAACTCCAGGATTTCAGCTTTGCTCATGGTTAAAGGCTACGTCAGAGCTCGATGAAATGCAAGTTCCGGGCTCAGTGCAACAGCCTCTCCGCCCGGGCAAACACCTCCGCCGGCACGCCCAGCGCCTGCTTCAGCGCCACATCCCGGTCCCACGGATTCCTGATCCGGCTGATCCTCCACATCTGCGAGAGCTTCAAGTCCAGCGGAAAGAACCAGGGCGAGACGATCGGCATATTGATCAGGGGGAAGTCGGTCCCATAGACCAGGCGATGGCGGAACTCGGGCCGCCGCAGCACCTCGCGCAAGGCACCCAGCTTGTTGATCTGCGTCAGGGATGAGATGTCGGCGTAGAGATCCGGGTATTGCGTCATCAGCCGTGCCAGGCGGTCCGTGTCGCGTTCGCCTTCGTGCCGGCCCGGCCACGCGGCGTGTGCGGCGATGACCGTTACCCCGAGGGACAGCGGCAGCCGCAGGCGCCCGGGGTCGCCGAGTTCGTCCCTTGACCAGGTGAAGGAATGCTCCGCGCCCGTATGCACGAGCAAGGGCAGATGCAGCTCTTTCAGGCGCCGATAGAATGGCACCAGGCGCTCGTCCGACGGGTCAATAAGCTGAATGGACGGCAGCCACTTCACCAGGCAGGCGCCGTTGGTTGCCGCCCAATCCA
This sequence comes from Verrucomicrobiota bacterium, assembly GCA_026397855.1. Classification (GTDB taxonomy): domain Bacteria; phylum Verrucomicrobiota; class Verrucomicrobiia; order Limisphaerales; family UBA8199; genus JAPLUA01. The sequence continues at coordinate 5,985 of JAPLUA010000250.1, forward strand.
GCCGTGCCAGGCTATCCGGGCGATACGGATTGATGCTGGCCCCGAAGAGGAGGTTGGTGTGCCGCGCGGCCAGGGCGGCAACGAACTCGTTGGGCACATAGAACTCGGTCCGTGCCAAATCGAGCCGCCCTTCGGCGTCCACCGCGCCATCCATCGCCAGGATCACGGCGCGGCCGACCTGCCGGCTGGTGGCCACCGAGTGCGACAGCTTTTCACCGCAGAGCACGTCCCCGCTCTCCTGCATCTCGCGGCGCGAGACACCGAAGCTGCGGAGGTAGAAACCCAGCTTCCAGCTCTTGAGGAGCCGTCCGGACACAAAGCAACCGCTGTTGCCGGCCCCGACACCCGCCACATGGCAATGCAGGTCCACAATTGGCGTGGCCGGCAACGGTTCCGGCGGCAGAATCGGTCCCCGGAACAAGGCGGCGTAACTGGTTACCGCCCCAACGGTGGTGACCAGCGCTAACCAGAGCGCCCGCCGACGCCATTTTCCGAGAGGCCTGCCGTGGCTCGATGATTTCATACGCACCCGACAATACCCGTTCTCGCCTGCATGGCATGCATTGAAAAAACCGGGGAAGGCATTGATACGATCAAATGCCACGCTTTTTCTGCCCGGGAGGTGCCATGAGAACCCGAGGGCAGCTCCGCATCCCCCTGTAAACCCCCTGTATGCCCCCTCTATACCCCTTGTATACCCCTTGTATACCCCTTGTAATTGCATGGCTGTGCTGCCGCTGGCAGGTGGATGGCTGGTATGCGTGTGTGGGGCGGGTGGATGATCTCCCCGGGTGGTGGGCCTGGCGGCAAGCGGGTTTCGGATTCCGCTTGAATTGAGGCGGCGTGGCAGGCAGGTTGCGCGGCACTGTTTGACTCGTAAAGCTGATGATGACTGGCAACACCTTAACACGGGAGCTGGGTTGGCGCCTGCTGCGCAAGCTCCGGGAGATCCGTCAGTTCGAGGAACGCATCATCCCCGTTTATCCCGCCGACGTGATGGTGACGCCGGTGCATCTCCATATCGGGCAGGAGGCTGTGCCGGTCGGGGTGTGCGATCATTTGCGGCCGCACGATATGGTTTTCATCGGGCA
>JAPLUA010000121.1 GCA_026397855.1 Verrucomicrobiota bacterium
CCCTTGCGCTGCCCGTCCAATGTGGCTGACTTCTGTTACGTAATGGGGCAGAATCATGCAGGCGGCTGAAACGGGGGGCGGGGAGGGAGCTTGGAATGCCCCCAGGAACGCGCTAGGCGTCCTATAGGGCGTTCTGAGAGGGCGGGTGGAGATGGGCCCCCGGCATGTTCCAGATTTTAGTAGGCTATCGGCACTGCGCGGGCGTCCGTGCGGAAGGTAAACTCGAAGATCTTCGGTTCCAGGCTCTGCCCGCGTAGCCGGCCGGTCATCCGATATTCGTTGCCCGGTTCGAGCCCCAGGCCCGGGGGAAGGTCATAGACTCGTTCGTAGGGGCTGCTAGTAGGGAACTCCAGGGGTTGCGTGAGAGTCAGGCGCTGCTCGAATGTGCCGCCGGGCGGGGAATCCGTTCGACGGATCCGGGCGCTGGTGAAGCGCGGGATTCTCTTAAGCATCACCTCGACGGGAGCGCTGGCACCGGGGCCATCAAGGCTCGGCGACCAAACGCGCAGGAAAACCCGGTCGCCCGGCAGGGCCCGGCAGGCCGAATCCACCGGCGATCGGGGAATCGCGGTCAGGGCCTGGCCCTTTGCGTTGATCCACTCCGCGCCGCTCTCCTCTGCACGATATTCCCGCATCCCCCTGAACCCATCATACAGCGCCGCCACCCGGCTGGTCGAAGTGTCCTGCGTGGGGGCAAAGCTGCTCAGAATCATGCCGTTGGAATTGAGATCATCGATCGCCCCATGGGTGCCCCCGAATCTCACGCACTCGCTGCCCTTCTTGATCAGCCACGAGGCATGAACATAGCGATTGTCCAGGCTGATGAGAATGGTGGCCGGGTTCATGGTGACCCGGGTGTGGCCTCGGACGATTCGCTCCAGCGCCAGCGGATAGCGGTGATCCAGCGTCTGGGCCATCCAGGCGTCAGCCGTGGCAAAACCATCGGCGCCGAGCTGACCCTTGCGGGAGAGCGCCTCTGCCACCGGGCCGTAGGAGTTCCTTGCGGGATCAAACTCAATGGCTGCCCGTTCGCCTTTGCCATTCATGACCAGGAAACGATTCTCCCGGTCCGAAACCCGCGCGGACAGGATGTCCACCCCTTCCATGCCCGCGAGAAGCGTGGCCAGGCGCCCGGTTTCGGTCGGCGCATTGTGGATTTCGATCCAGGACTCGATTCCCGCCGTGGGCAGGACGACATCCTTCGCATCCCGAATGGACTTGGCGACCCGGTAGCCGGACTGCTTCAGGAAGCTCCGCACCTCGACGCGCCTGGCGGGGCCGGCATGGTTATTTCCATGGTCGGAGAGGATCAGGATCTCCAGTTCCCTTCCCTCCTGCGCCCGGTAGCGCGCGCGCAGTTCCTCGAGCTTCTCATTGAGCGCGCAAAGCAGCGCCAGGATGTCCGCCGACAAATGCTGGGCATCGTCGGTGGTGCGGATGTAGGCGTAATAGTTGTCGCCTCCGCTCCTGGTCTTGAGAAAGTTCTTCACCAGGTCCTGCACCTCGTATTTGAAGGTGAGGCGCGGAAAGACATAGCCGAGCGTGCGCAGAAACCCGCTCTCAAGCTCGTAGGTCATCTGCAGCTCGTGCTCCATCGAGGTAGTGATGCCGTTCACCGCAACCTGGGAGTTCAGCGCCGCGCTGTAATACGTGCGCTGGTAGCCGGGCAGGGGGCGATCGCCTAGAACGTCGGTCCATGCCACATCGCTCGTCGAGGGAAAGGTCGAGATCATGCGGTGAACCGGGAAGTAGCCCTTGTGAAATGCCTGGCGATGAAACTGCCGGCCCTTGAGGTTCTTGTAGGTGACTCCCTCCTGAAGCGACTGCATGTCCCGGTAGGAGATGCCGTCAATCATCAGGATCAGCCGCCTGGAAAGGGCGGCAAAGGCCGGAATGGGGAGGGCCTGGAAAGCAAGCAGAACACAGCACAGCCACCAGCCCGGTTTTTTGCCCCGGCAGCCTGGTCTTGCGGAGATCGGGCCAAGAATCATCGGCGTAATCTATATGGGAGGAAGCCTTATGGGTTCAACCAAATATTCAAATCGGGTGGGTTGTTGGAAGCGCGAATTGCCGGCTGCTGCAATCAACGGCCGTCCCTAATCTTCGGTTTTCGGACTTCCTTCGGGCTTCGGATTTCGACTTTCGGATTTCAGCAGCGCGTCCCGTGTCGCTTTCCCGTTGCCCCCCGGCGGCATTAGCTATATGTTCCCTGATGTTAAGCCATGCAATTTGAAGCTCAGGCCCGAAGTCCGACAACCCGCGGCACACAAGCGGCTGGCTTCCTCTACCGCGTAGCGGAATTCCCCGGCTGAACCTCCATGCTCTTCCCGGCAACCGCTGCGCCCCGAAGCCCTTCCCGCGTGGTCATCACCGGCGCGGGAATCCTTACGGCCCTGGGGCGGGGCTGGAAGGCAAATGCGGAAGGCTTTCGCGCGGGGCGAGCCGCATTCCGCCCCGTAACCCTCTTCGATGTCAGCCGTCAGCGCGTGAAGGTCGCGGCCGAAGCCGATCTGCCGGCCGGGCCGCCGCCAACCCGTCTCAGTGCCCGCCAGATCGCCCGGCTCGATCGCGCCAGTGCGATGCTATTGTGGACTGCCATCGAGGCCTGGCAGCAGGCCGGCTGGGAGCCCACCGACTCCCTGCATCTGGTGCTGGGCACCACTTCGGGCGGGATGACGCTGGGCGAGGACTATTTCCGCCAGGCGGTGGAGGCGCCGCCGCCCCGGCATCGGCACCAAGCGACCCGGGCCCTTCATTACCAGGCGCAGGTACAGGCGCGGTTTGTGCTGGACGCCCTCGATTTCGCCGGGCCCATCACCATCATCTCCAACGCCTGCGCCTCCGGCGGCAACGCCATCGGCCACGCGTGGGAGATCGTGCGCTCCGGCCGGGCCGAGCGCGTCCTGGCGGGGGGCTACGACGTGCTCAGCCAGCTCGTGTTCTCCGGGTTCGACGCCTTGCAGGCGCTCTCCCCCACCACCTGCCGGCCCTTTGATGCGCGCCGCGACGGGCTGGCGCTGGGGGAAGGCTCGGCCATGCTCGCCCTGGAAACGATCGAAAGCGCGCGGCGCCGCGGGGCGGTCATCCTGGGCGAACTCGCCGGCTATGGCACCTCTATTGACCAGCACCACCTCACCCAGCCGCACCCGGAAGGCGAGGCGGCGGCGATCGCCATGACGATGGCGTGCGGAAGCGCGCGCGTGACGCCGGAGGACATTGATTACCTGAACGCCCACGGCACCGGCACACCTCTGAACGACAGCTCCGAAGCATTGGCCATCGGGCGCTGGGCCGGCCGCCGGGCCGGCAGCCTGCCGGTCAGCTCCACGAAGGCGAGCGTCGGCCACCTCCTGGGCGGGTCGGGGGCGGTGGAAGCCGTGGTTTGCCTGATGGCGCTGCGCGAGCAATGGCTGCCGCCTGAAATCGCCTTTGAGACCCCCGACCCGGCCTGCAGCTTCCCCATCGTGCACCAGCCACGGGATGCGCAGGTGAACCTCGCGCTTTCCAACTCCTTTGGCTTCGGCGGCGTGAATGCAACCCTCGTTCTGCGGAGGTGGCCATGAGCGGCATTTACATCTCCGGGCTGGGGGCCGTTTCGCCGGCGGGCTGGGGGGTGCCCGCCCTGCGTGAGGCTTTGAACCAGGGCGAGCCGTTGCCGACACAAACGCTCGATCGCCCGGGCGGCGGGAAACCTCTCCGGGCGCGTTTGGTTCCGAGCCCGGCCACGCGTCCCGAGTTCCTCGCGCACCCGCGCCTGCGGCGCACCAGTCCCATCACCCATTACACGGCCGCCGCGGCGCTCGAAGCGCTGGCAAAGGAGCGCGCCGTCAGGGACCCCGGTTTCCGCCTCGGTCTCGTGGTCTCTCTGCAAACCGGCTGCGTGCATTACTGCTGCAGGTTCTATGATGAAACGCTGAGAGACCCCGCGACGGCCAGCCCCCTGCTCTTTCCCGAGACCGTGTTCGCCGCGCCCGCCAGCCACGTGGCGACGCTCCTGGGAAACGTGTCCCTGGCCTGCACGCTGGTGGGCGATCCAAGCTGTTTCCTACAAGCCGTGGCGCTGGGCATCCAGTGGCTGGAGGAGAAGCGGGTGGATGCCAGCCTGGTTATCGGCGCCGAAGAGAACCACTGGATTCTCGCGGACGCCCTTTGGCACTTGGATCGCCCGGCGGTTATCACCGGCGGCGCGGGCGCGTTGTGTTTGACCTGCGACCCACAGCTATCCTGCGGCGTTGAACTCGCCGCCATCACCGACGCCCAGACCTACTCCGCGCGCTTGCCTCGCGCCCAGGCCGCGCGAGCCATGCGTCAGCAGCTAGGCGGCTCGGGTCCGGACCTGCTCTGCGACGGCCTGGGCGGCAGTCCCCGCGCAGATGCGCCGGAAGCGGCCGCGTGGAGCGATTGGGCCGGGCCGCGCCTGAGCCTCAAGCGGATCCTGGGCGAGGGGCTCATGGCCGCCGCCGCCTGGCGATGCGTCGCAGCTTCTGACGCGGTCGCCGGGGGGAGGTTCGCCGCTGCCAATGTC
>JAPLUA010000335.1 GCA_026397855.1 Verrucomicrobiota bacterium
CATAAGCCTGCGTGGATGAGAAGTTGCGCTGCCAGTGTTTCTTTCGCCCGGCGGGCGCCTGCTCGGTTGCCCGCGCGAAGAACGTGTCAATGCCGGTCACCATTCGCGCCGAGAGATCCCCGTCCAGCGTCAGCAGTGAAGTGCCCGGGAGGGACTCCTGGGCGGCGGCCACCCGGCTGTAGGCAAGAAGCAGCACCCACAACCCGCCAAGGATCGATCCCAGCACGGAGCGCCGGCATTCTGCCGGCTTAAACCGTCCGAACAGGAAAGGCCGTTTTGTCGCAGGCTTGGCCAGTTCGAAAGGTCTAAGCCGGCAGAATGCCGGCGCTCCGGGGGTGGGGGGACAGGGGGCTGGCGAGTGGATCGGGATGCTCGGTAGAAGAGGCATACAAGTGTGCGGCGATGTTGCTTTGCCGGGGGTGGAATGTCGAGCCAAAGCTGTCCACCCTGATTCCGCAATTGACCCTGCTCCCCGAAAGGGGTTTGCTGTGCAAGGTCATTGCCTATGAGTTTGCCCAAACCCACGCTGGATGATTTGCGCATCAAGCGAAGCCCTGAACCAGAGCCGTCGTCGCGCTTCTGGCCGGTGGCCATTGGCGTGGCCGTGCTGGTGCTGGGGGCGGGCGGGTTCTGGTGGCTGAAGCGGCCCAGGGTCATTGAGGTGAAGACCGTTGCGGCGCGCGAGGCGAGCGGGAGTGGCATCGAACGGACCGTCTTGAACGCCTCGGGCTACGTCACCGCCCGGCGGCAGGCGACGGTTTCATCCAAAGTTACCGGCAAGGTCATCGAGGTGCATGTCGAGGAGGGGATGAAGGTCCAGGAAGGTCAGGTTCTGGCCCGCCTGGACGATACCAACGTGAAGACGAGCCTCCGTCTGGCCGAGGCGCAGATGGTGTCCGCGAAGAACTCCCTGGCGGAAACGCGGGTGCGTATCAAGGAGGCGGAGCAGGAGTTGGGGCGGCAGACCGGCCTGCTCAAGAACAGGATCGGGACGCAGGCGGACTACGATCACGCCGAGGCCTCGGTTCTGGCCTTCAAGGCAAGGCTGGAGCAGCAGCAGGCCGAGGTGAACGTGGCCGAGAAGCAGGCGGCCTTCTGGGAGCAGCAGTTGGACGACACCATCATCCGGGCGCCTTTCTCCGGCATTGTCACATCGAAGAACGCCCAGCCGGGCGAAATGATCTCCCCCATCTCCGCCGGGGGCGGTTTCACGCGCACCGGCATCTGCACGATCGTGGACATGGAGTCGCTTGAGATCGAGATTGATGTCAACGAGAGCTACATCAACCGCGTTGAATCGGGGCAGGCAGTTGAGGCGACCTTGGACGCCTATCCGGACTGGAAGATCCCTTGCAAGGTGATCGCCATCATTCCCACGGCCGACCGCCAGAAGTCAACGGTGCGGGTGCGGGTGGGCTTTGACAAGCTGGACCGGCGCATATTGCCGGAAATGAGCGTGAAGGTGGCCTTTCGCGAGGCTGGTGGCTCCGGCCCGGTGGCGGGCCGCACGGTGGTCGTGCCCAGGTCGGCCATCCGCCAGCAGGACGGCCGGAGCGTCGTGCTGGTGGTGCATAGCGGAAAAGCCGAGCGCCGCGCGGTGACGGTCAGTGAGACGCGCTCCGACGATGCGGTTATCAGCGCCGGTCTCGGGTCAGGGGAACGGGTGATTGCCGACTGGCCGGCAGGGCTGGGAGACGGAGCCGCGGTGGCGGAGAAACGGTAGGCATGAACGGCCCGGCTAACGACGCATTGGTAAACGTGGATGGCGTGGAAAAGGTTTTCCGCCGCGGCTCGGAGGACATTCACGTGCTCAAGGATCTGCACCTGAAGGTTCCGGCGGGCGAATTCCTGGCGCTGATGGGCCCGTCCGGTTCCGGCAAGAGCACGCTGCTCAACCTGATCGGCGGCCTCGACCGGCCCACCAACGGCACCGTGAGCATCGCGGGCGAGCGCGTGGACGAGCTGTCCGATCGCAAGCTGGCAGGCTGGCGCGCCCGGCACATCGGCTTCGTCTTCCAGCTCTACAACCTGCTCCCGGTGCTGACGGCCGAGCGGAACGTCGAGCTGCCGCTGTTGCTGACCCACCTGAACCGGGCCGAGCGGAAGCGGCACGTGGCGACGGCGCTGGCGATTGTGGGCCTCTCACAGCGTGCCAAACATTACCCGCGGCAGCTTTCCGGCGGCGAACAGCAGCGGGTCGGCATCGCGCGCGCGGTGGTGACCGACCCGACCCTGCTCCTGTGCGACGAGCCGACGGGCGACCTCGACCGGAAGGCGGGCGATGAGATACTGGATCTGCTGCAGGCTTTGAATCGCGAGCACGGCAAAACCATCATCATGGTCACCCACGACCCGCACGCTTCGGCCCGCGCTTCGCGGACGGTCTATCTCAACAAAGGCCAGCTCAGCGCTGAGCCGGTCACTTAAGCCCCCCACAGCATCCCCGATGAACCAACTTGCTCCCCAACCACCGTCCCCGGTTTCCCTGCCCGCACCGCCGCCGCCTCCAACCCGTTTATGGCTTATTCGACATGCCGAAGTCGAGCCGCGCTACCAGGGTGTGTTCGGCGGCCGGATTGACATGGCGCTCTCGCCCCGGGGCCACGACCAGGCTGCCGCCCTGGCCAAATACCTGCGGCAAAAGACAGTCAACGCGATCTACGCCAGCCCCATGCGGCGGGTGCGGGAGACCTTGCAGCCCTGGATCGTCAACGGTGTGCCGCAGCCCATCGTGCTCCCCGATTTGCGGGAGGTGGATTTCGGCGCCTGGACCGGGCTGACGTTCGGGGAGGTGCAGGAACGATTCGGCATCAGCGCCTGGCAATGGCTGAACCAGATCGAGTCGGCCGCGATTCCGGGTGCGGAGTGCGCCGTGACCTTCCGGGCCAGGATCGAGCCGTGCCTGCGGCAGATCATTCGCGATCATCCGGGCCAGCAGGTGGCCATTGCGTGCCATGGTGGAGTGATCCGCATGTTGCTGGCCATCCTGCTGGAGATGCCGCTCTCCCGGACGGGGGCTTTCCAGGTCGAGTACGCCAGCTTCACCAAGGTGCGCCTGCGCCCCGAGCAAACCGAGGTGCAACTCCTCAACTTCACCCCATGGAGGGAGATCGCCCCATGAAGCGCCGTCCGCTCTGGAAGCTCTCCATTGCCACCTCGGCCGAAGCCGAGGATGCCGTCGCGGAACTGCTGGCCGAGGCCTCCGGCCAGCCTGTTTCCTCCTACACCGACGTCGAGACCCGCCAGGCCCTGGTAGCCACTTATCTCCAGGCCAGGCCGGCCTGGTCCATCGGCTGGCGGGCTGATCTTCAAGACAGGATCAAGCGAGCCGGGGCTGCCGGGCTCAAGACGGCCCCCGGCCGGATCTCCCTGGTTAGGGTTCGCTGGGAGGATTGGGCAGAATCCTGGAAGCGCCATTTCAAGCCCATCCACATCGGTTCGGCGCTCATGGTGAAGCCGAGTTGGAGCCGGATCAAGGCGAGGAAGGGGCAGGCGGTCATCGTCCTGGATCCCGGCTTGAGCTTCGGCACCGGCCAGCATCCGACAACGGCGTTTTGCCTGGAGCAGGTCGTGAAGCGGCGTCGGATCGGGCAGGCGCAGTCCTTCCTGGACATCGGCACCGGTTCGGGCATTCTCGCCATTGCCGCCGCCAGGCTCGGCTATGGACCCATTTCCGCCTTCGATTTCGATCCCGAATCAGTTCGCGCTGCCCGCGCGAATGCGCGCCAGAACGGCGTGGCCGGCCGTATTCGAATTGCCCGGCGCGACCTGACCAAGCCTTCCGGCCGGCCGGCCGAGAAATACTCGGTCATTTGCGCTAACCTCATCTCGAGCCTCCTCCTGTCGGAGCGGGAACGTATCCTGGCGCACCTGAGGCCCGGTGGCACCCTGATTGTGGCGGGGATCCTGAAGGAGGAATTCGGGAAGGTCCAGGCCGCCTATGAAGGGGCCGGGCTGCGGTTGACAGCCAGCCGAACGCTGGGCGATTGGCGCTCAGGCGCTTTCCTCAGCGAAGTGCGCATCTTAGATTCTTCCAAGACTGCCACCATTGGGTAGCTGGAGCGTGGACATTCCATTGCCCAATGGAAAGGCTGCCGCACGGGTTTGTGGCAGACTTCCCGGTGCGACCCCGGTGATTGCCCGGTGTGTATCCCATGAGGGTCAACCCACATGGGAGCCACACCGGGGACTCCCCCATGAGACACCGGATAATCGTCGGTTAGAAGCGCTGGGGCGTTATCGCTAACGAGAACGGGCCAGACCGACGATCAGCGGGATTGGATGGAACAACCTGGCGGTGCGGAGCAGCAGCATCCTGAACGCGGACTACGGCTGCACCAACATGCCGACCTTGCAGATAGACCCTCCGCCCACCACCGCGCTGGCGCTGTGGCGGAACTGGGGTTTGAGCTTCCAACCCTCCGGATGGCACCTCCGGATGGCACCTCGCAAATCCTAGCGGCATTGGACATCCTTGTCCGCGCCTCTAAAAATCTAAAATGCGCACCTAAGCGAAGAAGCTTGCAGAAATCTTTGAATGCTTTGCCCTCCGAAAGGGTCGGATCATTGAACCGCTTGAGGCCGCAAATGCCATTCTTAACGGATAGCAGGCTGAACAAGGAAAGCCTGGGAGGTGTTCTGCGCGCCTGGCTAAACTTCAACAAAGGATCAAATCAAGCTATGACCAAATCGTTGGAAGTTATCAGTGAGGCTATTCA
>JAPLUA010000105.1 GCA_026397855.1 Verrucomicrobiota bacterium
ATTTTGGTGCGAGCTCCGGGGGATCGGAACCGCCCATTGACCGCCACTGCCTCTTGACCGGGTACGGGTGTCCCGGCGGGGTAACAGGGTGGGTCATAATGCGCCCCGCCCCGCCCCGTCGCGCCGTGCGAGCTGCGGATGCGGCTTGCTTCACCGCCGTCCATACCCCATCCTTAATCCTCGATTATTGCAATGACATTGAAGCTTTCCACACTGGCCGTGCTGCTCGGCCTCGCCATGGGGTTGCCCCAGATTTACGGCATCCTCAAGCCCGCCGCGTTCGCCGCCGCCGTTCGCAGGTTTCCGCGCTCGCTCCCTTGGGGCTACAGCCTGATGCTGCTCGGCACCGCCTGGTTCGTCTGGAACCTGAGCCAGGAGTCTATCTCGGACTTCGCTGCCTGGAAAACCCCGCTCCTGGGCGCTTTTGCCGCGATCGGCATCGGCACCTGCGTCTTTGTGCAGGACTTCCTGGCGGTGCGCGGCCTGGCCATCGTGATGCTGCTGCTGGCCAAGCTGATGGTGGATACCGGCCGGCCCTCGCTTCCGGTTACGTCCTGGGTCCTCGTCTTCCAGGCCTTCGCCTACGTGCTGGTCGTGGCCGGGATCTGGTTTACCGTCTCCCCGTGGCGGTTGCGCGACATGCTCAACTGGGGCACCGCCAACGAACAGCGGGTCAAGGTCGGCTGCGGGCTGAGGCTGGCTTTTGCCCTGCTTATTGCCCTGCTGGGCGTGGCAAAGTTCTAGGCCCGCGGCTCCTTGAATCCATTGCACGGCAAGATCCTCGTCATACGCGGCGGCGCCATCGGCGACTTCATCCTCACGCTCCCCGCAATCGCCGCCTTGCGGCGCCAGTTCCCGGCCGCCCACCTTGAAGTCCTCGGCTACCCGCATATTGCCCATCTTGCCCGGGCCGGCGGACTGGTCAACCGCGTCCAATCCATCGAAGCCCGCGCCCTCGCGGGCTTCTTCGCGCGCAACGGCGAGCTTTCCGAAGTCCTCGTCGACTACTTCTCCGAGTTCGACATCATCGTCTCTTACCTCTACGACCCCGACCAGATCTTCCAGGGCAACGTCGGCCGCTGCACCGGCGCCCAGTTCATTGTCGGCCCCCATCGCCCCGACGAGCGTCTGCGGCTCCATGCCACCCAGGTCTATCTGCAACCCCTGGAACGTCTCGCCATCTTCGACGCCGACCCCATCCCGCGCCTGCCGGTCCCTCCGCAGCCCTCACTCCGCGCGCCTCATTCGGCAGTGCCAGGCACCCTGGCGCTGCACCCGGGCAGCGGCAGCGACCGCAAGAACTGGCCGGAAGCCAAATGGATCGAGCTGCTCCAGCACCTCGTCAACTTCACCGCGTTCAGCCTCCTGCTCGTCGGCGGCGAAGCCGAGGGCGACCGTCTGCAGCGGTTGGCCGCCGCCCTGCCGCCCGCACGATGCCGGGTAGCGCAAAGCCTGCCGCTCGACGAACTGGCGGGACTGCTCGCCGCCTGCCAGGCCTTTGTCGGCCACGACTCCGGCATCTCCCACCTGGCGGCTGCGGTCGGCCTGCCCGGCATCGTGCTGTGGGCAGAGACCGTGGAAGAGATTTGGCGGCCGCGCGGCCCGAACGTCACGGTCCTGCGCCACCCCGCCGGCCTGGCGCTGCTCCCGGCCGAGAAGGTTCTCCAGCAATTGCGCGGGCTTGCGGCAGGTCCGGCTGCGGAAAAGGGGTAGCCGATGGGCGCGCCCCGCAAGCAGTCGCTCTCGATCTGCCTGTTCCTGGCCTTGAGCACCCTGGCCCTCTACTGGCCCGTGACGAGCCATGAGTTTGTCAACTACGACGACACGGACTACGTCACGCAGAATGCCCGCGTGCAGGCAGGCCTGAACGCGAAAAGCGTGGCATGGTCCTGGACCAGCGAAGTCGCCCGCAACTGGCACCCGGTCACGATGTGGTCGCACATGCTCGACTGCCAATTCTTCGGAATGAAGGCCGGCTGGCATCACCTGACGAGCCTGCTGCTCCACGTAGCCAACACGCTCCTGCTTTTCCTGTTGCTCAAGGGCCTCACCGGCGCGACCTGGCGCAGCGCATGGGTTGCGGCCCTGTTCGCTTTCCATCCGCTGCACGTCGAGTCCGTCGCCTGGGTTGCGGAGCGCAAGGATGTCTTGAGCGCGCTTTTCTTCCTTCTCACGATTTGGGCCTATGCCCGCTACGCGGGGAAATCCGAAGGAAACCGGACGGCATCACCCGTCACCCGATCTCCCATCTCCCATCTCCGATCTTCTACCTTCTATTCCCTCTCCCTCGTCTGCTTCGCCCTGGGGCTAATGAGCAAGCCGATGCTGGTGACGCTTCCATTTGTCCTGCTGCTGCTTGACTTCTGGCCTCTCGAACGGTTTGGGAAGGGACCTCGCCCCCGGGAGGGAGAGCGTCCTCGCGAGCTCAAACATCTCCCGAAATCTGCGGAAGCCTCGGCCCGCGCGAAGGCTCGCGCTCCCGAAAGGCCGCCTTTCAAAGAGGGCCTTGGAGCCTGCCTGCCCCTCCTGGTTGAGAAGCTGCCGTTCTTCCTGCTCAGCGCCGCCTCATCCGTCATCACTTTCCGGGTGCAGCAAAGCGGCGGCGCGATGCTGGATGTGAGCAACTTTCCCCTGTCAGCGCGCATCGCCAATGCCCTGATGTCCTACTCGCGCTACCTGGGCAAGATGGTTTGGCCCGGGCACCTGGCGCCGCTTTACCTGCGGAAAGCGCCCTGGCCGGCCTGGCAGGTGGGGTTGGCGGCGCTGTTCCTTGTCGGGATCTCCGTAATCGCGTTGCGGTTCGCGCGACGCCGGCCGTACCTGGCTGTGGGCTGGTTCTGGTACCTGGGAACGCTGGTGCCGGTCATCGGCCTGGTGCAGGTCGGCATGCAATCCATGGCCGACCGCTACACCTACATCCCCCTGATCGGGATATTCATTGTCCTGGCCTGGGGCGGATGGGACGTGGTGAACGCGGGCAGCCGGATTCATGAGTCGGGACTGGCTCCCGTGGCGGTGTCGGCGGGCGTGGCCGGACTGGTGCTGGCCGCCTGCGCGATGGTGACACGGGCGCAGCTTCCGTATTGGCAGAACAGCGAGCGCCTCTTCCAGCGGATGATTTCCGTGACGGAAGGGAACTACATGGCGCATTACAACCTTGGCAACCTTTACGGCCGGCAGGGCAAGCTGGACGAGGCGGTCCGGCAATACGAAGCCGCGCTACGCGCCGAGCCCAATTACGCCGATGCCCAGAACAACCTCGGCACGGTCCTGCTGCGGCAGGGTCATTTCGATGAGGCCATCGCCCACCATGCCGCGGCGGTTCGGATCCGGCCCGACTACCTCTATTGTTTCAACCTGGCCAATGCCCTGGCCAGCGGCGGGAGAAGCGCCGAGGCCACTGCCCGTTACCAGCAGGCCTTGCAGTTGGATCCCGATTCCAGCGCCGCCCACCATAACCTGGGCCTGGTGCTGCAGGCGCAGGGGAAGAATGAAGAGGCGATGGCGGAGTTCCGCGCCGCGCTGAAGCTGCAGCCCGATTACGAAAGCGCGGAGCACAACCTGGCCAATCGTTTGGCGGACGCCGGCCGGATGGACGAGGCGACCGCTCATTACCTCGCGGCGATCCGGCTCGATCCGGCCCATGCCGAAAACTACAACGGCCTGGGAATCTGCCACGCCATGCAAGGCAGGCTGCCTGAAGCTGAACGGCAGTTCCGGGAAGCGGTGCGGCTGAAGCCGGACCATGCCGGGGCACAGAGCAACCTGGCCAACGCGCTCGGGGCCCAGAACAAACCGGACGAGGCCATTCCGCATTATCAAATGGCCTTGGAGATCGCCCCGAATGACTTCCAGACGCACTATAACCTGGCGCTGACCCTGGCACGCCAGGGTCAGCGCACCGAGGCCAAGGTCCACCTCACCGAGGCGCTCCGCCTCCAGCCAGATTATGCGGAAGCCCGGAAAGCCCTCGCCGAGCTTGATAGCGGTCCCGGGCCCAAATAATCGTCGGGCAAAGGGCGAGAAGACACCCACTGTGCCCAATGGAGCACGGGCGTAAGACAGAATTCCTTGGAAGCTAGGTGCGTTGGAGCACCTCAAGTATATGTGGAGCCCTATAGGTTTACGGCGAGGCCCTGCTACCCAATGGGTTTGGGAGCTGAAGGGCTTTGTGTTCAGGCCAACGGCCTGTTTCATACCAGCCCAGGGCAACGCCCCACTGCTGTTGAATTAAGGTAGGCCCCGCGCGAGACGCGGCGGCTTCTCCCTCTCCTCCCCCGAGGGAGGAGAGGGCCTGGTGTTTGGGCATTCTGCGGACTGGAAAGCAGCCAATCCCAACGGGGATGGCATCACTC
>JAPLUA010000609.1 GCA_026397855.1 Verrucomicrobiota bacterium
CTCTTCTGCTTCGAGAACCAGTGCGCGAACCTCCTGGAGGAGGAGCTGGCACTGCTGCGGGGCCGCGATGACAGCCTCCCGCCCGGGGTGCAGAACGCCCCGTTCTTCAACCGCCTCATCTGGAACTTCACCAGCGCGGTGGACGGCGGCGAGATGGCCTACGCCCTCAACTACGGCATGCCCGACGCGCAGGGCAACTTCGGCGGCACCATCTCCGCCGCCTCCGCGGAGACCCTCTATCCGCAGGGACATGGCGACGCCTGGGGCCATTACCTCAGCGGCCTCTGCCTCTACTACGAACTCCTCCACACCAGCAACTACGTCTGGAATGTGGACAACGAGGAAATGAACGTGGGCGGGGTGACCGTCCAGGTGGACTACTACGACGAGGAGAAGTTTGCCGAATCGGCGGCGGCCATGGCTCGAACGGGCCTGGACATCGCCCGGCGCACCTTCCAGAAGACCTATTACTCCGATCCGCAAGGAGTCTGGAAAGGCTACCGGGACACGGAAAACACCAACCGCTGCTGGGCCACCGGGGATTGGACCGTGCGGGCGGGTCAGCGGGCCTACTTCGACTGGCTGACGGTCAATTCCCTCATCCCGTGCGTGGACACCAACACATCGCACTCCGGCATTGAAGTCATAGACCGCGGCACGGTCCTGGCGCTCGACCACCTGGCGGCCACTGCCGGGTCGCTCCAGAATCTGATTAACGGGGCTGATGGCCGCCTCAACCCGCTGGGGCTGGCCCGCAATGTGATGCCCTTCGACATCAGCCCGGCGGGCATTGATGCCGGCCAAACCCACTTCGAGCAGATCTATGCCCGCGCGCTGGTGGCCCTGAACAACGCCAAAACCGCGCTGGACAACGCCCAGGGTGCGGCCCAGCGCCTGCGCCACGAGGCGGCGGACGTGAGTCAGTACGTCAACACAGCCGTCACCAGCGAGGAAGCCGCCGCCAACAGCCGGCTGCTTCAAATCCTGGGCATGCCTTACCCGGAAGACATCGGCGTGGGTCAGCTCTATCCGCAGGGCTACACCGGCCCGGACTTCATCCACTACATGTATGTGGATCTCTCGCCGCTGGGATACGATTCGGCCAGCTTCACCAACCAGGTGGTCGTGAGCATTCCCCAGATGCCGACCGAGACCTGGAACATTGGCAAGGCCACCGATAACATGGGCCTCCAGACCACCAACCTGACCTTCTACCTCAACAGTTCCGGGGTGATCGGCGCCCCCCCCAGCTACACCAGCCAACGCACCCGGCAAGGCGAGTGGCAGGCCGCCCAGTATGATTACCTGTCCGCCCAGATCAAGCAGAGCTCCAGCCTGGTCAACCTCCAGAACCAGTTGAACGAGATCCAGAGCGCCGTCGGTAACTGGAACTCCTCCGCCAAGGAAGACGTCGCGCTGATGACCTATGACGCAGCCAAGTTTGCTGCCGTGACCGCCGCAGGCGTGGCTGGAGCCTACGCCCAATACAAAGGGGCGGGAGCACTCAACACGATGAACACAGAGCTTCTGCGAGGGACCCTCCGCGAACTCACCTTTGGCCAGCGGGCGGGCGCAGGCGGCGGGGTGATCGCCGGCATGGCGGACGGGGAGATCACGATCCTACCGACTGATCCTGGCCAGGTGGACCGCGAGTCCGCAAATGTCGCCGCCCAAGCCAAGGCGGACGCGCAGATACCGGTGGTCACCACGATGCAGCGCCTTGTGGCCGCCTCCCAGAAAGTCATCAACATGGCCAACCACGATTACCAGGCCTTCGAGTCAGGCTGGGGACTCAACACCAGTCTGGTTCACCAGTTCGACAACATCAAAAGCCTGGTCGCTGGCCTGACGCCCTTGATCAACTCGGTTCGACAGGACGGGGTGGCTGTGGATGCTGCGATGGCCCAGTTGCAGTCCTTGACCACCGAGGCGGAGCAGATTCTCGCCGCCCGCACCCAGTCACGCTCCGCGGGGGCCTGGCGCGTGCAGAGCGCCCGTTACGCGGACATGACGATGCGGGTCTTCCGGGACGAGGCGCTGCGCCAATACTCGGAGAGCTTCAACCTGGCCGGCCGCTACGCCTACCTGGCGGCCTGCGCCTACGATTATGAAACGTCGCTGCTCAGCGGCGACCCGACCGCCACCTCGGGCGCCCAATTCATGGGTAGCATCATGCGCACCCGCAGCCTGGGCTCCGTGGCCAATGGCCAGCCCCTCGTGGGCGGCACCTACGGCGATTCCGGCCTGGCCGATGCCATGGCCCGCATGAAGGCCGATTACGACGTGCTCAAGGGCCGCCTGGGCTTTAACAACCCCCAGACCGAAGTCAGCCGCATGTCCCTGCGCACCGAACTCTACCGCACCTCCCCCGCCCCGGCGTCCGACTCGACCTGGCAGAACACGCTGCAGCTCTCGTGGGTGGACCTGACCACCATCCCCGAATACAATCAATACTGCAAACCCTTCACCCCGGGCTCCACCAACGAGCCGGGCCTGGCCATCCAGTTCTCGTCCACTATTATGCCGGGGCAGAACTTCTTCGGCCAGGACCTGGCCGGCGGCGACAATGCCTACGACCCCACCCACGTCGCCACCAAGATCCGGTCGGTCGGTATCTGGTTCAGCGGCTATACCAACACCTTCGGCGTTGGCCTCGCCAATGCCCCCTATGTTTACCTGGTGCCGGTGGGCACCGACCGGATGCGCACCGCCACCCGCGACAGCGGTGAGATCGTGCGCAATTGGAATGTCTTCGACCAGGCGCTGCCGGTCCCCTACAACATCAGCTCGGCCGATCTGAATCAGCCGTCCTACATCCCTTACTTCGACTCGCTGTCCGAGAACTTCGGCGCCCGCCGGCGGTTTGCCGCCCTGCGCGCGTATCATGACAGCGGGAACTTCAGCACCTCCGAGCTGAGCACCGACGCCCGGCTGATCGGCCGCTCGGTATGGAACACCAAGTGGCTGCTGCTCATCCCCGGCCGCAGCCTCCTGAACGACCCGAACGAGGGCCTGAACCGGTTCATCTACGGGCCGCTGGTCTCCGGCAGCACCACCCAGCGCACCATGCAGGGCGTGACCGACATCAAGCTCTTCTTCAACACCTACTCCCTGGCGGGCGACTAACCCCAAGGCACAATCTAAAGACGCGAGTCTAAACTAAACAATCTTATGAACTCCCCGCACGCATCACGCATCACGCATCACGCATCACGTTTCTGGCTACCCCTCGCCGCCGCCGCCGTCCTGCTCCTCGCCGCCCCGCCCGTCCCCGCCGGCATTCCGATGCCGATGTTTGTCATCTACGGCACCATCCGCGACACCTATGGCTGGCCGATTCAGTCCGGGGCCGGGGCGATTGTGGTGGCGCAGCAGGGCACCAACGAATGCGCCCGCTATGTGATCCAGAACCCCTTGTATCCGGGTGTCAATTACATGCTGCCGATCTATCTGCAAGACTCCAACGCCGGGGCGAATTATTCCGCCAAGGCCGTCCTCCCGGGCAGCCTGGTGCAGCTCTCGGTGATCCAGAACGGGGTGACGCAGAGCCTGATGCCCGCGTCCACCACCTGCCTGGTGGGCTCCCCCGCCCAGGCCGTCAACATGCCGCTGACCCTCGGCACGGACCTTGACGGGGACGGGCTGCCGGATGGCTGGGAGCAGGAGTTGATCGCCTACCTGGACGATCCGCGCTATCGCACCATCTGGGATATCAGACCCAATGAGGATGCCGATGGCGACGGCGTCAGCAACCTGAACGAGTTCCTGGCCGGCACGTTCGCCTTCCTGCGGGACGACTTCCTGCGCATCGAGAACTACGGGACCAGCGCCAGCCTGTTCGGGTTCGGGTTTCTAACCGTGCCCGGCAAAGCCTACTCAGTGGCCCAATCCACGAACCTCGGGGCCGGGACCTGGTCCTACCCGCCCTATGCCCAAACCACGAACGGCGTCCTGCAAACCGGCCCGTTCAGCGGCAGCGGCGACTGGATGCAGGTCTATGTCCCCCGCACCAACGGCTTCGGCGCCTTGCGCCTCCAGGTAAGCCCCTGACCCCCCCGTAGCCGCGGACGTCAAGTCCGCGCCAATATCCAAAAGCGCGCCGTCTCAAGCCAGCTACGAGGCTCCGTAGAATATCGCCCCAGCAGAGCCAGTTCAGACTCGACTAAACCACAAAGAGCCTAATAATGAGCCGGAACATGAGAGCCCTGAAACTCAACGCATTGGTCCTCGCCGCCAGCCTGGGGCTGGCCGCCACCCCCGGCGCTTGGGCAGTTACCCTTTACGATAACCTTGGCAACAAGACATTCAGCGAGGCGATGTATGAAGCAGGTAGTTTGGGCAGCATCCCGGTTTACCACCGACACGCATGACTATATCCTCAACACAGTTGTGCTCCTCATGTATCGGAGTGGACCCAGCACCGCTCAACTGGACATCTTCTCCGATTCCAACGACTTGCCGGGAACATCAATCGGAACTCTGGCCTCCCCAGAATCTATTCCGCTAGCCACCTCCGAGGTAACGTTCTCAGCATCTGGCATTTCTCTGTCCGCCAACTCTACCTATTGGGTCGTATTGCGGGCACCGACAGGACAGCTTTGGTGGAGCTATACCGAAAACGCGTCCGGCTATGGTCTCGGCTTCAGCCCGATTTATACGGCTAGCGATTACGCCGGATCAAGTTGGGACCCGGTGGACAGCACTTACCCGAACAAACTTCAAATAAACGCCACCCTCGCCGCCGTCCCCGAGCCCAGCCAATGGGCGATGATGGGCGTGACGGCCCTTGGAGTCACCGGCTACGCCCTGCGCCGACGCCTCGCCAAGACGAATTGAGGGCGGGACACCCCCGTTGGTCTGAACGCAGTAACCGAACAAAGAAACGTTATCAGCCAGAGAGGCAGATCCCTGAAATCTGGCGTAAGTGGTCAGGTAGCGGTCGAAGCCGGCGGGCCACGGGTGGCTGAGGGGAGCAGAGCGGTGTAGGGTGCATTCGAATCTGGAGATGTCCGCAGAATGTGCGAACTTCAGAGCTGGCAGAATGCCGGCGCCCTGACGATCGGACGGATAGGTGCGCGGGGTGAGTTCGCACGGTCTAAGCCGGCAGAATGCCGGCGCTCCACACGCTCCACCCCTACGCGTCAACTCCAGGTCCTGGCATCCCCCTATCCGGAGAATCGAATACGCCAGCCCTGGGCGGGTAGCGGCCCTTTTGGACTTTGCTTCCGTGCCGGCTTAGCGTAGATATTCCCTCCCGCTTTTGCGGAAATGGCTATGAAACCCGAAGTAGAAATATACGACACGACCCTGCGCGATGGCAGCCAGGGCGAAGGCATCAACTTTTCGGTGATGGACAAGCTCCGGATCGCCGAGAAACTGGACGCGTTCGGGGTTCATTAC
>JAPLUA010000606.1 GCA_026397855.1 Verrucomicrobiota bacterium
ACGCCTTCATTTAATCGAGATCGAAGATCAGGATTGGTGTCCGCACTCGCTCCGCGACGCGGCCACCGATTATCTCCAATGCTTTTTTGCCGCAACCAGGATTTACGAGCCGATTCTTCCCGTTCTTGGCGATGCGCTCCAGCGCACGGGGTCGCGGCGCGTTCTGGACCTTTGCTCGGGTGCCGCCGGGCCGTGGATGTGGCTGCAGCCCGCCCTGGTCGCAAGCGGCGTGAGCATGCCTGTCTGCCTGACCGACAAGTACCCGAACCTTGAGGGATTCCGGCGGGCGAACCGCCTGACGGACCGGGCGATCGGCTACCATCCGCAGCCGGTGGATCCGATGCAAGTTCCCGCCAGCTTGCCGGGGTTCCGGACCATGTTCTCGGCCTTTCACCATTTCCGTCCTGGGCAGGCGCGGGCCGTGCTCGCGGATGCCGTCCGGAGCGGGGAGGGGATAGCGGTTTTTGAGGCCACGCAACGCCGTCCGCTGGCGATATTTTTTGCGCTCCTCTCACCGCTGGGGGTGTTCCTGGTGACGCCGTTTATCCGGCCGTTCCGGTGGTCGCGCCTGCTCTGGACGTATGTCATTCCGCTGGCACCGCTGGTCACCCTCTTTGACGGTGTTGTTTCGTGTCTGCGAACCTATAGCTTGCAGGATATGCGCGACCTGGCTGGCAGCCTGGACGTGAATGGTTACCAATGGGAAGTGGGAACGGTGAAGGGCGGGAGGATGCCGATACCGATCACCTACCTGGTCGGGGCGCCGATTTCCAAAGCCGGTTAAGAACCTGCCTGCCAGGCTTCCATGCCGGCACAGGAGCATACCAGGTTGCGGTCGCCATACACGTTGTCAATGCGCCACACGGCGGGCCAGAACTTGTGGTCGCGCTGCCATTTGGCCGGGAAGCAGGCCTGCTCGCGAGAGTAGGGGTGGTCCCATCGTTCGGCGGCGAGCATGTCGGCCGTATGCGGGGCGTTCTTCAAGAGGTTGTTCTGCTTGTCGGCCTGCCCGGATTCGATCGCCGCAATCTCGGCGTGGATGGCGATCAGGGCGTCGCAGAAACGGTCCAACTCCTGCTTGGATTCGCTTTCCGTCGGTTCGACCATCATGGTGCCGGGCACAGGCCAGGAGATGGTGGGGGCATGGAAGCCG
Source organism: Verrucomicrobiota bacterium (assembly GCA_026397855.1). Taxonomy (GTDB): domain Bacteria; phylum Verrucomicrobiota; class Verrucomicrobiia; order Limisphaerales; family UBA8199; genus JAPLUA01. Next base: position 1,154 of record JAPLUA010000606.1, read on the forward strand.
TAATCCATGAGGCGCTTGGCGACATCCTCGACGGTGACGCTCTTGAAGCCGCGCAGGTCGAGGATGCACTCGTGCGCGACCAGGCTGCCGTGTCCGCGGTAGAGCACCGGGAAGCAGCCCTGCAGCCGGCGGGCGATGTAGTTTGCGTTCAGGATCGCGTGCTGGGTGGCTCGGGTGAGGCCCTCGCCGCCCATGGATGCCATATAGACCCAGGATATGGGGAGGATGCCGGCGCTGCCCCACGGAGCGGCGGAAACGGCGCCCGCTGGGTTGTCCGTCCCGGGATGTGCCGCGACATGGCCGGGCAGGAAATCCACGAGGTGTTTCGCTACCCCGATCGGTCCCACGCCCGGACCGCCGCCGCCGTGCGGGATGGCGAAGGTCTTGTGCAGGTTCAGGTGGCACACGTCCGCCCCGATGTCGGCTGGCCGGCAGAGACCGACTTGCGCGTTGAGGTTCGCGCCGTCCATATAGACCTGTCCGCCGTTGGCGTGAACGATGCCGCAGATCTCCCTGATCGCCTCCTCGAACACGCCGTGCGTGGAGGGGTAGGTCACCATCAGGGCGGCCAGTTCCTTGCGGTTGGCTTCCGCCTTGGCCCGGAGGTCGGCCAGGTCAATATTGCCATCCTTGTCGCAGGCGACGGCGACGACTTTCAGGCCGGCCATGACAGCGCTGGCGGGGTTGGTGCCGTGCGCGGAGGTCGGGATCAGGCAGACGGTGCGGTGGGCGTCGCCGCGGCTGGCGTGGTAAGCGCGAATGACCAGCAGGCCGGCGTATTCACCCTGCGACCCGGCATTGGGCTGCAGGGAAATGCCGGCGAAGCCTGTGATCTCGCCGAGCCACTCCTCCAGTTGCCCGAAGATGGTCTGCCAGCCGCGCGTCTGTGCCGGCGGCGCGAAGGGGTGCAGCCGGCTCAGCTCAGGCCATGTGACCGGAAACATCGCCGCCGCCGCGTTGAGCTTCATCGTGCATGAGCCCAGCGGGATCATCGAGTTTGTCAGCGACAGGTCGCGCGACTCGAGGCGCTTCAGGTAGCGCATCATCTCCGTCTCCGAGTGGTAGCGGTTGAAGACGGGCTGCGTCAGGTAGCGGGTTTCGCGCGCGAAGGGCGGGGGGAACCCGGTGTCGGCCTCGCCGGCCAGCTCCACGGGAGTGAAGCCGGGAACGCGGTCGTTATTGAACACCCGCCAGATGTCCACCAGGTCCGCCTCCGTCGTCGTTTCGTCCAGCGACAGCCCGATCGTCTGGTCCCCGATGCGGCGGAAGTTCATCCGGCAGGCCTCGGCGGCTTTCAAGATGTCCGCGGCGCTCCTGTCGCCGGTTTCAACGGCCAGCGTGTCAAAGAAGCAGGCCGGGCGGGACTGGTGTCCGGTCTTGTAGCCGAGCCGCTCCAGTCCACGCGCAAGGATCAGCGTGAGCCGATGGATGTGCATGGCGATCCGGCGGAGGCCTTCCGGACCGTGGTAGCAGGCATACATCGAGGCGATGTTGGCCAGGAGCGCCTGGGCCGTGCAGATGTTGCTGGTCGCCTTCTCGCGCCGGATGTGCTGCTCGCGCGTTTGCAGCGCAAGCCGCAGCGCGGGCCGGCCCCGGGAGTCCTTCGAGACGCCCACGATGCGCCCGGGCGCATGGCGTTTAAGCGCGTCGCGCGTCGCGAAGTAGGCGGCGTGCGGCCCGCCATAGCCGAGGGGAATGCCAAACCGCTGGGTGCTGCCGATGGCGATGTCCGCCCCGAATTCTCCCGGCGGGCGCAGCAGGGTCAGGCTCAGCAGATCCGCTGCAACTGCGACCAGCGCGCCGGCCTCATGCGCCTTCTTAATGAAGCTGCTGTAGTCAATGATCTCACCCCGGGTGTCCGGATACTGGACCAGCGCCCCGCACACCCCCTCGCCAAAGGCAAAGGTCTCGTGGTCGCCGACAACGACCTCGATGCCAAGCGCCCCTGCCCGGGTCCGCACCACGTCCGTGGTTTGGGGGTGGCACCCGGCCGAGACGAAGAACACATTCCTGCCGTCCTTGAGGCCGTGGCAGAGGGCCATGGCCTCGGCGGCAGCGGTGGCTTCGTCGAGCATCGA
>JAPLUA010000431.1 GCA_026397855.1 Verrucomicrobiota bacterium
AAAGCCCGGTGCCAGCACCACATGAGCGACGGGCTTCACCAAGCTCTCAAGCCGGCGCCAGGTGACGCCGCATTCGCGCACGGCCGGATGCTCGCGCAAGGCGTCCTCGACCTGGACCGGCGACACCCACCGGGCGTCCACTTTGAACATGTCATCCCGGCGGCCTTGGTAAGTGAAAATGCCGTCTTGCTCCACGTAGATATCGCCGGTCTTGAGCCAGGCGTCGGGCAGCATGGTATCGACGGTTTTATCCGGGCGATTCCAATAATAAGGCGCTATGCTGGCGCCGCGAATCAACAGGTCGCCCGGCTGGCCCGCCGCCGCGGGTTGTCCCGCCTCGGTGACAATCCTGGCCTCGTAGCCGGGAACCACGCAACCGGAAGTGCCCGGGCGCACGCGGCCCGGCCGATTGGAAATGAAGATATGCAGGACCTCCGTCGAGCCGATGCCGTCAAGGATGTCGAGGCCGGTCAACCGCCGCCATTCCTGGCTGACCACCGCGGGCAGGGATTCGCCGGCGGAGACACAGAGCCGCAGCGAATCCAAACTGGCTGCGGCCTCGAACGTCTTGACCAGCATGCTGTAGAGCGCTGGAACACCAAAGAACACCGTGGGCCGCCGGGTGGCGATGACGTGGAAGATGTCCGCCGGGGTGGGTTTGGTCGGGAACAACACCGTGGCCGCGCCGAAACGGAAGGGGAGGAACAAGCTGTTGCCCAGGCCGTAGGCAAAAAAGAGCTTGCTGGCGGAGAAATGAATGTCCTGGTCCGTGATCCCCAGCACCTCGGAACCATAGGTGTCGGCGCAAACTAACATGTCCCGATGGCGGTGCGGCACCCCATTGGGCTGGCCCGTGCTGCCGGAGCTGTAGAGCAGGAAGGCGATGTCGTCCGCGTGGGCCGCATACGGGTCCAATTCCGGGGAGGCGGCCGCCCAGGCCGACTGGCACGCGGGATCGTCCACATTCAGCCGCAAGCGCACCGAAGGGCAGCCAGGGAGCGCATTCGCGAGTTGCCGGGGATCCGTCGGAGCGCCGACATTCTTGTCGGCCTGTTCCCAGGTTGCCGATGCGCCGCCACACGAACCGGCCGGCAAAAATGTCGGTGCTCCCCCCAGCAACTCGCGAATGCGCCCGCAGCCAGGCTCGGCCACCGCGGGCGCGCGAGCCGTCACCACCGCCGATGCCTGGGCATCGCACAAGATAAAGTTGCTGGCGTCGGGTCCCAGGTCCGGACTCATCAACACCGGCCAGAGCCCGGCTTGAATGCAGCCCAGGAACGCGTAAAGGCATTCCGGCCGGTCTGGGAGCTGGATGGCCACCCGCTCGCGCGGCCGGAGCCCCAGGCCGAGCAGTAGATGGCCAAAGCGGTTGACGTTCCGCGCCAGATCCAGGTAGGTGAGGCTGTCCTGGCTGTGAAATACGGCGACTCGATGGCCCCGCTTGTCGAGGTTCTCGAAAATCAGTTCGTGAGCCGCATTCAACCCTGAGTTGGAAGCCGGCGGTTCACTTCAATTTCCGGTTCACGAACTGGACGTAGTCGTTGATCGTCTTCAGATCCTTGCCGTCGGCATCTGAGAGGTCAATTTTGAACCGCTGCTCGGTGGCGGCGGCGATCGCCGGCAGGTCCATGGAGTCCAGTCCCTGGAGCAGCAAGGGCGCGTCCGGCTTGAGCCGGTCAATCACTTGCTGCTGGATTCCGGCTTGTGTGCAGACCTCGATCATATCGGCGGGGGTG
>JAPLUA010000597.1 GCA_026397855.1 Verrucomicrobiota bacterium
ATGCGCGTTCGATCTGCCGCCGGAACTCCCTGCCGTCACCCTCTCCACGGAAGCGCGCCATCAGATTTTCCTCGCAGCCAAGGAAGCTCTGAACAACGCGCTCAAGCATGCCCGGGCCCGGCAGGTGTGTATCCGGGTGACCCTGACGCAGGGCGAATTTGGCATCGCTGCTGAAGACGACGGCTGCGGCTTCGACAGCGGCACGCCGCCCAAACGCGCGGGCGCGGGCAACGGTCTGGACAACATGCGGGAGCGTCTGCGGAGTGTGGGCGGGCGGTTTGAATGCCAAAGCCGGCCCGGCCAGGGCACGCGCATCCTCTTCCACATGCCGGCTCAAACCGCCGTAGCCGGGTGACTGCTTGTCCTCACTTTATCCGACTACCCGGCTGCATCCGGGGCCCTTATGCTTTAAACCGAAATGAGTTCATTGCCGAACATGGCCGTGGTAGATTCAGAACCGGCGATGCCAAGCCCCGGCGCTTTGCGGGGCATGCCAATGATCAAAGTCTCCATAGTCGAAGACGATGCGAAGCTGCGTGAGACCCTCGTGCGCTATTTCGCGGGGCAACCCGGCTTTCGCTGTCTGAACGCTTACCCCAACGCCGAGGCGGCCCTGGCCGACATTCCCCAGCACCCCCCCGATGTCGTGCTTATGGACATCAACCTGCCCGGCATGAACGGCATTGAATGCGTATCCCGCCTGCGGCAGGCCACGCCCACGCTGAAGATCATCATGCTGACCGTGTTTGAGGAGAGCACGCAAGTGTTCAAGGCGCTCTCCGCCGGGGCCTTTGGCTACCTGGTGAAAAGCAACCGCCCGTCGAAGATTCTCGAAGCCATCCGCGAGGTCCACGGCGGTGGATCGCCCGAATTCGAGGTGCTCCAAGGGTTGTCCCGGGGGCATCCCTACAAACAGATCGCCGGCAACCTGGGCATCAGCCTGAGCACCGTGCGCACCTACATCCAGCGCATCTACGAGAAGCTGCACGTCCACAGCCAGACCGAGGCCGTCATGAAGTTTGCCCAGAAGCAGGCTGATTGACCGGCCGGAACCGCACGCCTCATCCTCCATCCGGCCCGAGCGCGGCCGAATCGCCATAACCGCTCCACGGCGCCTCCAGGGCCCCTCCGTGGTAGCAAGGTAGTATCAACGTCGTTTCAAGGTCGTTTCAAGGTCGTTTCGAGCTTCCCGTGGACCCCCTTCGCTCCTGCACGTTGCGGCTCGCAATGACGCAATAATGAGGGCGACCTATAGGTCTAAGCGATAGATCTAATGAGTTTCTAATAGCAGCTCAGGGAGTGCCCCCGGTATTTCTAAGCACGGTAGGTCCATCGCAATTAGAGATTTGATTTATGCTAAGAGCTGGAATAGTCGGCTTGCCCAACGTAGGCAAGTCCACCTTGTTTAATGCCCTGACACGCACCCGCAAAGCGGAGGCAGCCAATTACCCGTTTTGCACCATCGATCCCAACATCGGCATCGTCACGGTGCCGGACGAGCGGACGACGGTATTGTCCGGGATCGCCCGGACCTCGGTTATCATCCCGGCAGCCGTAGAATTTGTCGATATCGCCGGCCTGGTGAAGGGGGCGGCTCAGGGTGAGGGGTTGGGCAACAAGTTCCTTACCCATATCCGCGAAGTGGATGCCATTGTGCAGGTCGTTCGGTGTTTCGAAGACTCGGACATTCATCACGTGGCGGGCGACATCGATCCCATCCGCGACATCGAAACCATCCTTACCGAATTGGTGCTGGCGGACTTGGAGTCGGCGCAAAGGCGTCGTGACAAAGGGGCTAAAGATGCTAAAAGGGGGGACAAAGTTGCGCTGGGCGAGGCCGAAGTGCTCGACCTGCTGGTGCCGCATCTCAATGCGGGAAAGCCGGCCATCACCCTCAAGCTTACGTCGGAGCAAAAGGCAATCGCCCGGGGTTTCTTTCTGCTCACGGACAAGCCGACTATTTTCGCGGCCAACGTCAAAGAGAGCGATTTGGCCACCGCCGATTCCAATCCCCACGTCCAGAAGGTGCGCGATTACGCCAGGACCCACATTGCCTGCCAGACCGTGGTCATCAGCGCGCAGATTGAAAGCGACCTCATCGATCTATCCCCGGCGGAGGCTCAGGAGTTTCTCCAGGCCCTCGGCGTGCAGGAGTCAGGCATCGGCGCCTTGATCCGGAGCACGTATCACCTGTTGGGGCTCCGCACCTATTTCACGGCAGGCGAGAAAGAAGTCCGGGCCTGGACTATCACTGCCGGCGACACCGCGCCCAAAGCCGCAGGGGCTATTCACAGCGATTTTGAGCGCGGATTCATTAAAGCAGAAACGGTCGCTTACGATGATCTGGTCGAATGCGGTTCGGTGGCGACAGCCCGTGAAAGGGGTCTCTATCGCATAGAAGGCAAGCAGTATGTCGTGCAAGACGGGGACGTGCTGCACTTCAAGTTTAACGTCTAAGACCCGGCGGGAAGGGTTACGGCTAATCGGATGCCGGTGCCGGTTCCCCGGGATCTGCGGATCTCCAGGATCCCTCCCATAGCCTCGGCCCGGCGGCGCATGTTGCCCAGTCCCTGCCGCCGGCTCGGGGCACCCGCCCCTTCCGGCTCGAAGCCTTGACCGTCGTCCTCAACCAGGATTTCCAGCAAATTCGCACTGGTCTTGACCTGAATACGAACTTCATGGGCTTCTGCATGCTTGAGCGCGTTGGTCAGCGCTTCCTTAACGACCAGGAAGATGTTGTGCCGCATTTCGGGCGGTAAAGCGCGCGCGGGCAGGTCGTGAGGCAGGTCGAGACGGCAACGGGTGCGGTCGCTTTCAAACAGCTCGTTGGCGAAGTGCGCGATGTATTCGACCAGGCTCTGCAAGGTGTCGCTGCCAGGGCGCAGCGCCCAGACGATCTCCTCGAGCGCCCGGACGGTCTGGTCGGCGGATTGGGAGATCTTCCGCGCGTGGGTTTCGACCAGGCCCGGGTTGTCCTTGTCGGTCCTGGCGAGGTCGCTCAAGAGGGAGATGCGGGTGAGCGACGAACCGAGGTCATCGTGGAGATCCTGCGCGATGCGCGCCCGCTCGCGCTCGAGGGCGCGCTCCTGCTCGATCTGCTTGAGCCGGCGCTGGTGCTTGCGTTTCTCGACGATGCGGACAATTCCCACGACGGCTCCGAGCAGTCCGGCTGCCGCCAGGCCGATGAACCAGCCCGCCTGGTAGAAGTGAGGTAAAACAACCAGGGACAGGCTGGCTCCCGCCTCGTTCCAGGCGCCGGCGCTGTCGCACGCGATGACCCGGAAGAGGTAGCGGCCCGGGGGGACGTAGCTGTAAAACGCCGTGCGCCTCGCCCCCGCCTCCACCCAATCCGTTTCCAGACCCTCAAGGCGGTAACGAAATCGAACCCGCTCCGGCGCGGTGAAGCTTATCCCCGTATAACGGAGTTCGAGGCGGTGCTTGCCGGGAGGGACGGTGACCCGATTTGCGTCCGACGCAGCGGGAGGGGCCGGGTCGCCGGCCGGCCCAGTCGCCGCGCCGTCAATGAGGATTTCCTCCAGCACCACCGACGGAGCCGGAGCGTTGGTGGTGTGCGCCCGCGGGTCGGCCACGACAATGCCTTTAAGCGTCGAGAAGCAGAGGCGGCCCGACCTGGTCCGGAGGCCGGCCGGGAAGAAGCCGCCCGTACATTCCTCGGACGGCATGCCTTCGGCGCGGCCATAGACTTGCGGATAAACGAACGTCAGCTTTCCCTCCGCCAGGTCGTCGAGCTCCCGTTTGCTCACACAGGCGATGCCCCGGTTGCTTCCCAGCCAAAGCCGCCCGGCGCTATCTTCCAGGATCTGCGAGATCGTATTATCCGGCAAACCTTCCTGGGTGGTGAAGGTCACCATGCCGTCATCGCGCCAGCGGCTGAGCCCGCCGCCCGCCGTGCCGATCCAGAGCGTGTCCTGGGGGTCCAAATACAAGGTGCGGACCCAGTCGCTCAGCAGCCGGCCGCTCTTGCCGAAGCGGGTGCGGCCATCCTGCTTAAACCGATACAATCCTCCGCCCCCGGTGCCGATCCAGAAGGCGCCGCCGGCGTCTTGCACCATGGCGGTAACGGGATGGGTTTGCGAGTAATTGGTCTCCCTGGCCCAGTTTCCCTGGAACTGCCGCCAGACCTCTCCCTCGCGCGTTCCTGCCCAAACTCCGCCGTCGCGGTCCTGGGCCAGGGAGATGACGTTCAGCCCGCTCAGCGCCGCGATTTCCATTTCCCCCGCCGCCGCCTTGGGGTTCTTGAAACGCCAAAGTCCGCGTCCGCCCCCCGCCCAGCAACTCCCGTCCCGTGTCACCAGCAGCGTAATGTCTTCCGGATGCCGCTGCGTGAAGCCGGCGTCCCCCAGGCGGCTGAAGCTCCTTCCCTCCCAGCGATACAGCCCATCGCCCGGCTTCCCGGCCCAGATCACCCCCGGCGCAATCTCCGCCAGCCCTTGAACCGCCCCGTATCCCAGCCCCTCATTCTGACCGTAAACCAGCAACGTGCTCCGCCGCACCCGATTTAACCCGCCGCCGGTGCCGGCCCATACATTCCCCTCGCGGTCCACGAGCAGGGAGGTGACTGAATTGTCGGAGAGTCCGCTGCTGGCGTTGACGGCCGCCAGCCTGCCCTCCTTGAACTGAAACAAGCCCTCGCTCACCGAGCCCGCCCACACGGTGCCATCCGGCTCCTCGGCCAGCGCGCTGACATACGGCCGGGCCAGGTGCCGGGGGATGCGGTAGCGACGCCATTGGCTGCCATCGCGGCACAGCACATAGTCATCTCCCGCGCCCACCCAGACTCGGCCGGCTTTGTCCTCCAGCAGGCAGTGCGGGTCCCGCAGCAGCCTTTGCACCGACGCATCGGCCAGCGGGTTGAACTTGTTGTTCAGGAAGCGGAACACGCCCGCCCCGGCCACGCCAACCCACATCACCCCCCGCCGGTCTTTGAACAGCGCCGCGATGGACTTGCCTTTGAACTCTCCCCCGGGCAGAGGGGCAAACCGCCCGTTTTGCCAGACGGCCAGTCCCGCTTCCGTGCCGACCCATAGGCGTCCTTCCCGATCCTCGCCCAACGCCGTGATCGAGTCCTCCGGCAGGCCATCCGGCATCGTGAACGTGGCAAGCCGCCCGTCCTGCCACCGGGCCAGGCCGCCGCCGCCGGTTCCAATCCAGAGCGCCCCGCGGCTATCCTCGAACAGCACGCGCACCGGCCCGCCGCGCAAGCCTTCCCGCAAGCCGAACGAAACGAAGCGCACGCCGTCAAAGCGGGCCACACCATCCTCGCTCCCGATCCAAAGGTAGCCGTCGCGGGTTTGCGCCAGCGCGCGCACCGAGTTTTGGGGCAGCCCCTGCTCCCGCTGCCAGGATCGGAAGGTCAATGCCTGCGCGCTGGCGCCCGCTCCGGGAGCTGCCTCCCCGGGCTCGGCGCTTGCTCCCGCGACAAAGTCCCCAAACGACGTCGCGATGGCCATGTCGCTGAAGGTCCAGCCCCCGCCCCCGCCGCCGTGGCGCAGGTGGATCTCATTGAACGACGCGTTCGCGGTGAACCGCGTCGTCAGGCTCTTCGGCTGGCTGGCCTCGGTCGCCCCCGGCGCAAGGTCGGGATTCAGCCAGACCGTGACGCGATCATCCCCGCCGGGCACATATTCCACCTTGAACACGATGAAGCGGTCGTAGCCGTGGCGCGGCAGTTCGTAAGGCAGATACACCCCCAAGCCGGAAGATTCGGGCCGGGAGGAGTTGAGATCGAAGTCCCCGGCCACGCTGTTGGACGGACCCGTCTGCGACGTTTGAAACGCGCTGTAGGCCCAGGCCTTCAGCGAGTTGCCCAGGGCCAGACGTTCCGCCTGCCCCTCATAAAGCTGGAATGCGGCCAGGTATTCCTCGGTCCCCACGTCGGACAGCGGGTCCACGCGGAACTTGAAGTAGAGCGTGTCGCCGGACCGCTGGTCCCGCTGCACCGCCCCGCCGAGAATATCATTGCCGGCGCCGGTATTGTGGGCGAGCGTGGCGCCCAGGTCGCTCCACAGGACAAGGGCGCTGGCCGGCATGGAAAATGACACCACGCCCGCCAGCAGCCAGAGGATCAGTTTCCAACGTGCAAAGCGCCGGACGCGCCGGTTCCACTCCGAGCCTCGATCAGGATTGAACGGGAACATCGCTCAGTCGAGAGCCAGGATGGTTCCCGCGATATGCCGCGGACCGTTGGCCGCAACATGGGAGCCGGACTCCGCACGGAGGGCAGTGGGGGCGCTGAGAACGATCAGAATCAGCAGGCCCAGGGCGAAAAGGATGCGACGCATCAGTCTGGCATGGACGGAGTTGCCTCATCGCGCAAGCACAAAATGGCTCGCGGTCCGTGGTGGGTGGGCGGCATGCCCTTACGACGGCTGTTGCAATTCAACCGGCGCGCGGGCTCACGACCGATTCAGCGCGCTCAGCACCGCGCGCACGGAGGCGAGCTCGATGTTGGTGTCCACCCCGGCCCCCCACCGGGTGCGGCCGTCGCTGTGCTTGATCTGGATGTAGGCGATGGCGGCGGCCTCCGCCCCGGCGCCCAGGGCGTGCTCGCTGTAATTGGCAATCTCGAAGCGCGGCACGCCCGCGGAGCTGAAGCCGTGGACCAGCGCCGCCAGGGGGCCGTTGCCCTCGCCGGCAATCTCGACGGGCTGGCCGTCGCGCAGCAGCCGCGCCCGGCACTGGACCTTCCCGTCGCGGCTCTGGGTCTCGAAACCCTGGAGCTGCCAGGGGGTGGATCGCTCGATGTATTCCCGCCAGAACATCTCCTTCAGCTCGGCGCCGCTCACCTCGCGGCCCAGGCGGTCCACCTCCTCGTTGGCGATCGGGCCAAACTCGCGCTGCATATCTTTGGGCAGCACAACGCCGTATTCGTTTTCCAGCAGGTAGGCCACGCCGCCTTTGCCGGATTGGCTGTTGACGCGGATGACCTCGCGGTATTGGCGGCTGATGTCGGTCGGATCAATGGTGAGGTAAGGCACATCCCAATGCTGCTGGCGGCCGGTGTCCCATTCGGCCAGGCCCTTCTTGATCGCATCCTGGTGCGAGCCGCTGAAGGCGGTGAAGACCAGCTCGCCGGCATAGGGATGGCGCGGCGGGATGGTCATGCCCGTGCAGCGCTCATAGACGTCGCAGATGGCATTGAGATCGGTAAAGTCGAGCCTGGGGTCAATGCCTTGCATGTAGAGGTTGAGCGCCACCGTCACAATGTCGAGGTTCCCCGTGCGCTCGCCGTTGCCGAAGAGCGTCCCCTCGACGCGGTCCGCCCCGGCCAGCAGGCCCAACTCCGTCGCTGCCGTGCCCGTGCTGCGGTCGTTGTGGGCGTGCAGGCTGATGGTCAGCGAGTCGCGGTTCCTGATGTTGCGGCAGATCCACTCGATCTGGTCGGCATACACATTGGGCGTGGACACCTGGACCGTGTCCGGCAGGTTCAGGATCATCTTGTGCTCCGGCGTCGGCTTCCAGACCTCCATGACAGCCTCGACGACCTCCTTGGCGAACTCGACTTCGGTGGCGCTGAAGCTCTCGGGTGAATACTGGAGCCGGACCTCCGTGCCCTTGAGCCGGTGCAGGCGCTCCTGCACCCACGTGGCGCCGCGCACGGCCACGCGGATGATCTGTTCCTTGGACATGCCGAACACCACCCGGCGTTGGGCGGGAGAGGTGGAGTTGTACATGTGAATGATGGCTTTCTTCGCGCCAACCAGCGAATCGAAGGTGCGCTCGATCAAATCCTCGCGCGCCTGCACGAGCACCTGGAGCCAGACGTCATCGGGCGCGCGGTGTTCTTCGATGAGCCGGCGGTTGAAGGTGAACTCGGTATTCGAGGCCGAGGGGAACCCGACCTCGATTTCCTTGAAGCCGCATTTCACCAGCGTCTGGAACAGTTCGAGCTTCTGGCCGACGTTCATGGGGACGGCGAGTGCCTGGTTGCCATCCCGAAGGTCCACGCTGCACCAGATCGGCGCGCGCGTCAGGGTGCGGTTCGGCCACTGGCGGTCGGGCAAATGGACCGGCGGGAACGGACGATATTTGGCAGACGGTTCTTTAAGCATGATCGTATTGCTTTCTTGTTAGCACCACCGGGCGGTCAGGGAAATAAAAAACCCCACCGCCGGCTGCGGCAGTGGGGTTTAGTAAACTCTCGTGAAAGGCTACAACCCGACTGCCGCGCGGGACAGCAGCAGCGCACTCGAGAGCAGCAGGTCTAGTTTGAAATTCACAGGGGCAGGATATCATCCGTCACACGTGCGGTCAAACCGTTTCTTCCGTCCGTCCGGGCGGGGGGTGCAAGACAGAATTCTTCGGAAGCTGGAGTATACTGAGGAGTCCCCGGCATGCACTACACCCGGAACTGGAGAAGCTTCTCCCTCTCCCCTGCAGCAGGGGAGGGCCGGGG
>JAPLUA010000603.1 GCA_026397855.1 Verrucomicrobiota bacterium
CTGTCGCAAATCCAGCGTCAGGGGGAACTCGCGGCTCGCGGTGGCCATGCGGGGCGGCATCGGGCCCGGGGTGTGGCCCAGTCGGAAGACGCGTGCGAGGCGGCGGCTTTCGGCCTCGTAGGCGTTGACCGGGAAGGTGTCGTGGTTTCGTCCCCCGGGGTGCGCGACGTGATAGGTGCAGCCCCCGATGCTGCGTCCGTTCCAGGTGTCCACGATGTCGAACACCAGCGGCGTGTGCAGGCCGATGGTCGGGTGCAGGCAGCTTGGCGGCTGCCATGCGCGGTAGCGGACGCCGGCCACGTATTCGCCGTTCGTGCCGGTCGGATGCAGCGGGATGCCGATGCTGCGGACGCTGATGACGTGGCGGGAGTCGGTGAGGCCGCGCGCCTTCACCTGCACGCGCTCCAGGCTGGAATCCACAAAGCGCACGGTGCCGCCCCCGCCCGGCTCCTCGCCCATGACGTGCCACGGCTCCAGGGCCTGGCGGATCTCCAGGTGGATGTTCCTCACCTCGAGATCGCCCACCTGCGGGAAGCGGAATTCCAAGTGCGGCTTGAACCAGTCGAGCTTCATTGGATAGCCGCTGGTTTGCAGGTCGTCAATCACGTCGCCGAGGTCGCTCCACACGAAGTGAGGCAGCATCCACCGGTCATGGATGCCGGTGCCCCAGCGGACGAGCTCCTGGTGGCAGGGCTGCTGCCAGAACTTCGCAATGAGGGCGCGTAGCAGAAGCTGCTGCGCCAGGCTCATGCGGGCGTGGGGCGGCATCTCGAACGCGCGCAGCTCCAGCAGGCCAAGGCGGCCGCTGCTGCTATCGGGCGAGTAGAGCTTGTCCATGCAGAACTCGGAGCGATGCGTGTTGCCGGTGGCGTCAACCAGCAGGTTGCGGAACAGCCGGTCCACCATCCACGGGGCGCAGCCCGCGCGATCCGGTATTTGCCGGAAGGCCAGGGCGAGCTCATAGAGGGAATCATTTCGCGCCTCGTCTATGCGCGGGCTCTGGCTGGTCGGGCCGATGAAGAGGCTGCTGAACAGGAACGAGAGCGACGGGTGGTTCTGCCAGTAGGTCAGCAGCGAGCGCAGCAAGTCCGGCCGCCGCAACAGCGGGCTGTCGGCCGGGGTGGGGCCCCCCAGCACGATGTGGTTGCCGCCGCCCGTGCCGGTGTGGCGGCCGTCGAGCATGAACTTCTCCGTCCCCAGGCGCGCAAGGCGGGCTTCGTCGTAGAGCACCTCGGTCTGCCGAACCATCTCATCCCACGACGATGTGGGATGCATGTTGACCTCGATGACGCCGGGATCGGGCGTGACTTTGAGGACGTTGAGCCGCGGATCGAACGGAGGCGGGTAGCCCTCGATGACCACGGGCATCTGCAGCGCGGCGGCGGTGTCTTCGACGGCGGCCACGCAATCTAGGTAATCCTCGAGGGTGCCCGTCGGCGGCATGAAGACGTGGAGTCGGCCGGAGCGAGGCTCGACACACAGCGCCGTGCGCACGGTCGAGGCCGCGGA
>JAPLUA010000334.1 GCA_026397855.1 Verrucomicrobiota bacterium
GCCGCCCTCGAACGGCGTCCGGTGGCGGCCTGATCCGGCCGTCCCTGAGTCCGGATCACATTGCATTTTCGCTTGCCTTCCCACTTGGCACAGTAGCAGCATACAGGGATTCGACTGTGGACAGCATATTATCACAAAGCATTGAAAAAGAACGGATTATCCGTAATAAACGGGAAGCCTGTTATTCGCATACCGTCCTGAGGCTGGTTGCGGATGCAATACGTGTGCAATCCATGACAAGCCGATACGGGCGATCAGGAATTCTCAAAGCGCTACCGGCGCGGGGCGTCATCGCTTGAATTCGACCCCAGACAACACCCCTTTTGAAGGTTCGGGTCCGAATCCGTCGGGGCCGCAAGCCGAGGCCTCTCCCGCAGCGGCGGCGCCGAAGCCGATGTTCGGGCTGCCTTTCGACCCGTGGCGGCTGGTGGCGGCGCTGGTGCGGCGGTGGATGATGATTGTCGGGGCCGGGGTGGTGGTCGGGGGGCTGGGAGGCCTGGCGGGGTATTTGAAGTTCAAGGCGGAGTATAAGGCCGGCGCGCAGCTTTTGCGGCAGGAATCCACGGGAACCTTCCGCGCGTCAGAGCTGGGGGAGGCCTTCAAGCCGCGCCAGCTTTCCGTTCCGACGCTGGTCAGCTTCATGAAGTCGCCGGCAGTCATGCAGCGGGTGGCGGAGCAGGCCCAGCTTCCCGTCCGGACCATTGCCGCCAGCCTCACCAGCACGCCCGAGCGCAACACCGACCTGATCAATCTGAGCTTTGTCTCGATCCGCAGCGCGCAGACCGCCATGCGGATTCTGAACGTGTTCGGCAATGAGATTGTGCGGCTGACCAAGGAGATGCAGTCGCAGGAGGCGGGCGAGATGAACCGGTTATTGAAGTCGCAGCTTGCCAAAGCCGAGGAGGACCTGCGGGCGGTGAACAAGGAGCTGCTTGATTTTTCCCGCCAGACCGGACTGGTCAGCGTGGACAGGGAAACCGAGGCCTACCTGCGGAACCTTGGCGACCTGGACATGCGCTGCGAAACGATGCGGATTGACTACGACACGCTCGACCTGAAGATCAGCGCGCTGGAACGGGAGCTGGCGGCCAACAACCCCCTGACCGAGCGCCTGGCGGTCGCGCGCGACAGGCTGAACGACCTGCTGCAGCAGTTTACGCCGGCCAACCCGCATGTGCAGGAGCAGAAGGTGGTCGTGGCGGACCTGGAGGTGCGCCTGAAGGAATCCGAATCCAAGCCCGTGGCGGCCCCGCGCCAGAACGAAGGGGGGATTTCCGTCGGCTTCTACACGGAGCTGCTGACTCTCAGAACGCAGAAGAAGGTCCTCGCCGCGCAGCTCGAGGAACTCCAGTCGGTTCGGGCGGGATTGGATGACAAGCTGCGCGGGCTGCCGGAAAAGGGGATGCAGATCGCCCGCATCAAGGCCCGGCAGCAGTCGCTGGAGGCTGCCCAGTCGCTGCTTGCCAGCCGGCAGCACGAGGCCCAGCTTTACGAGGAGAACTCCATGAGCTATTACCGCTTCTACGAGTCCAAGCTCCTGCTCACGGCGGTCGGCGGCCTTTTCGGGTTTTTCTTTGTGGCTGGGGTCGTCTGCCTCGTGGAGTCGCTTGACGATCGCATCAAGACCCCCGCCGATTTGAAGCGCATCACCCGGCTGCCGCTGCTCGGGGCGCTGCCCGACCTGGATACGCTGGACGCCGTGGGGCAATCGAGCTGGGCCTTCCGCACCTGGCTCGCCTTGCAATCCAAGCTTTCCGCCGGCCCGCGCGGGGAGATGGTGTGCGGCTTCGTCTCCGCCGCCGCCGCCGAGGGCTGCTCGGCCTGGATGGATCTGCTGGCGCGCGCAGCCGCCCAGCGCGACGAGAAGGTTCTCGTGATCACCAATCGGGCCCCCGTCAATGGCAGCACGCTGCCCCTGGCCGAAGCGCTGGCCAACCCCTCGGCTGTGTCCGTCTCGCCGGGCCGGCCCCAGTGGCTCATCGTTCCCGCCGACTGGCGCTGGGATGCGGGCCGGCGGCGCCTGTGGAATTCCGCGTTCGAGGCATGGCGCCAGGCGGAGGGGGTGGTCGCGCTTGTGGAGCTTACCGGCGTTGACCAGTCCGAAACCCTGTTGATGGCCGAGGAGATGCCGCAGCTCATCTGGCTGGCCCGCAGCGGCATCGCGCGCGGCTCGGAGGCGACGGAGCGGCTGCAAACCTTCCAGCACGCCGGCTGCCGCTTTGCGGGCGCCGTTTTGAACTGCGAGGTCAAGCTGTTTCCCTGGGCATGAAACGGTTCCGGATCTCCCCAGCCACGGTAGCGCTCGCCTGTGTGATGGCGATGGGCTGGCGCGCGCCCGGGGCCGAGCCGCAGGCCATCATCCCCGTCGTTCCGAAGCCCGAGGCACCGCTGGTCTTTGCGGGCTCGAATGCCAGAACGAAGGCCGGGTGGCAGACCCAC
>JAPLUA010000292.1 GCA_026397855.1 Verrucomicrobiota bacterium
TAATGGTAATAGGCTGCCTGCTTGTGGCTCTCGATAATCGTCGCGTCCTGGTCCACGGTCGCCACTCGCTGCGCCTGGCCCTTCTGGGCATACCGCTTGGCGATCCGCCGCACCAACCCACTCTGCACTTGCTGCAAAGCACTGATCGGCCCACTGGCAGGGCAAATGAAACTCTTCTGCACGTCTCGCTCGGGCCGCAGCTTCTCCAACTCCTTGTCGTGAAAACGTTCCAGAAACTCCCGCACTGCCGTCGCCTTGGGGGGCTGGTAGCCCAAGCCGCGCGCCAAACAGTCATCCCCGCCCAGGAGGTGGATGTCTTCGGGGCATTCGCCCCCGACGACCTGAAGCAAGGTGACAACTTCGAGGAACTGGGCCTCGGAAAACCCGCGTTGGCGCTTGCGCAAGAAGAGATTGGCGGCAACCAGGTCTGGCACCCCCAGGGAGCGATAGGCCCGGGAAACGCTCAGCAAGCCAGCGTGGGAACTGGTGGCTTCCTGCAAAGGTCGCGGGTCCAAGACGAAGGGCGTCTTGTGCAGCGGAGGTAAGCGAGCGGCCATGCAACACACATATAGACTATCTATACCCCATAGTCAACAAATAACCTGCGAATTATTCGACTTTCTATCAACATCCAGAAATTAGGCGAGGATCAGGGGGTTGAGCAACTGGACGCCTCCAGTTGCTTTTAGAGTGAACCTCCTCGCCGGCCTCGGATTACTGATTACTGGTCACTGGTCCTCGCCCCCCAGCCCTCTCGCCCCGGAGCCTCTAGCCCTGAGCGCGGGCAGCGCATCGGAAACTGCCGTTTCCTTTCCTTCGGAACCCTCAACTCTCAACCCTCAACCGCAGTCAGCGCTGGCAAGGTAGTGTCCTCGCGAACGAGCTTGACCAGCAGACCCGCGATCTTCGCCAGCGGGACACAATAATCGACTTGGACCGCCCGCAGCGCGTTTTCCGGCATGGATGGATGAAGAGCCGTTCGCGGGTCCTGCACAATTACCACCCCGCCGCGCTCTTTCACCGCGCCGGCCCCCGCCGCGCCGTCATCCAGCATCCCGCTCAGAACCACTGCTATCACCCTCGAACGGTAAGCTTTCGCCGCGCTGCGAAACAACGCGTCTACCGACGGACGTTGGTTCTTCTCGCGAGCAGCTTTGGACAACTTCACCTTGCCTCCCCGCAGCACCAAATGGCAGCCTCCCGGAGCAACATACGCTCTGCCATGTCTCACCGCTTCTCCATCGGCAGCAGTCGCCAACTCAAGCGCGGCGCGTTTCCCTAGCACATCGGCCAACACACTCCTGCTCCCAACATGCTGAACGATGAAAACTCCCCCGCGCAGCGCTGAGTACGCGCGGCGCCCAAAAGCAAATCTATCATTAATCAGTCCATTTCTCCCTTTACGGTAGTTCCGGGAGGGGTATAGTAGCCTTATGAGCGAGCACGATCACCCGTTCCCGGAGCTGCGGAAGGGCCTGAAGGCGCCGTTTTTCCACAGCCGGGATGCGTGCCCGCCAATGATTGGCTAAGGAATGAATACCAAATACTTAACGACGGCAGCCTGCATCGCGGCGGCCATGCTGAGCACGACAACCCCGGCGCTGGCGGCCGGAGGCAACAGCCCGACCTCCATGGTGATTGACGTCCTTGTGGCCCGGCCGATTTCATTTGCGGCCACCGCAGTCGGGTCGGTGTTGTTCGTCGCCAGCCTGCCCATTGCCGCGGCCTCGCGCAGCGTCGCCAATACCTCCGAAACGCTTGTGGCGGCACCGGCCAGGGACTTGTTTACCCGCCCTGTCGGCGACCTTGAGGATTTCCTCAGCTATTGACCTGGAGCAAGCGTCCGGAGATGGGACTGGAACCGGGAGCGCTGCTGCTCGCCCAGTTTCCCGTTGGCGGCGGCGCGACGGCAGACGGCTGCGGCCTCGGCGATCCTGTTCTGCTCCTCGTAGATTTGTGCCAGCAGCGCGTAGGCTTCCGCATGGGCCGGTGTCTGCGCAACGAGCTTCTCCAGCGTCTGGATCGCCTCATTCGTTTTCCCCTGCTGCTGCTGGAAGAAGGCGAGCGTGTAGGGATACTTGGGTTCGTCCGGGCGCAAGGCGGCAGCCTTCTCACACCAGATTAGGGCTTCGGCGGGATGTTCCCCGGCCACCATGACTCCCAGGTTATAGGCCGCCTGGGCCGATTTCGGATCGGCTTTCAGCACGGCGCGAAAGGCCTGCTCGGCCTCGCCCGGCCTGTTCATCTCCGCGAGCAGCATCGCCAGGTTGAGATTGGCGGCGGCGTTGGTCGGCTCGATGCTCAGGGCACGCCGCAGGCTGGCCTCGGCTTTGTCGTTCTGGCCCAGGGTATTGTAGGCCAGCGCCGCATTGACGTGCGGCGGCAGGGCGTCCGGCAGCAGGCGGGAGGCGGTCTCGAACTCCGACACCGCCTCGGGGATCTGGCTCCGGGACATGTGGAAATTGCCCAGGTTGTAGTGCGAGGCCATGTCGTCCGGCCGCGCCAGCATCGAGACCATCAGCTCGCCCATGGCCGCGCGCGCCTGGGCGCGCTGGGCCTCGGGAAGGCTCTCCTCGGGAACAGGCGCCAGTGCGGCGGCGGCGCGCACTCGCACAAGGCGGTAATCATCGGCGGTCGCCTTCACCAGCGCGGCCACGTTCTCCGGCTCAAGCCGCTGGCCCAGGGCTTCGGCCGCACTCGCGCGCACCAGCGGCGACGTGTCCGCCACCAACTTCCGCAACGCCGGCCATTTGTCGTCAGACGGGCAATTGGCCAGAAGCCGGACCAGCGACGTAGTTTCAATCTCCTCCCGGTCGGGCCGGGCGAGGTAGGCGAGGATGTCCGGCAGTTTCTTCCAGTCCTCCTTGCGCGCGGCATCAATCAGCGCCGCACGTTCCAGGACGGGCTTCTGATAATCGCGCTTGCGCCATTCCCGGACCAGTTTGTCAGCCCAGGCGGCATCCTTGTTCGTGTGGCAGAGATTGCAGGCATTGGGTGATTTATAGAGAAGCGTGGTCGCGGGTGTCGGCGGGCGCATCGAATGGTCGGTCCGCAGCATCCGCGCGAATTCCGTCATCGGCATGTGGCAGCCGATGCATTCGTTGCCGGCAGTGCCGGCTTTGTGATGCGTGTGGGCGGGGGCGTTTTTCACCTTCTCCTCGTGACAAGGCAGGCAGGCGTTGTTTGCCACGGCCGCCTCCTTGAAGCGGTAGCGCCCGCTCGATGTGTGGCAATGAATGCAGTCCAGCCTGCCCGACCTGGCGCACGGGTTCATCCGCCACCCGGTGTAGGTGTAGTTCTCTCCCAGGTCGCGCCCGTCCGGATAGAAATCAGGATTCTCGATGCCCACCAGGTCGAAGTGGTCGAAGTAGCGCTGGCCGGGCGTAAAGCTGTCGGTCAGGGGCGACATCTTCGCATGGCAGGGGGCGCACAGGGCGTTGCGCTGCTCGACGCTGAGCTTCCGGGTGACGATCAGCTTGATGTCCGCCGGCGCCGGGGCATTGGTAGGCATCCCGCGAAACAGCCGTGTATGACCCGCCGACGGCCCGTGGCACGTCTCACAGTTGATGCCGGGCTCAGCCCACTTTGTCTGGTAGCTGTCGCTCTTGAGGTCGTAGTTCTTCGCGAGCTGGCTGACGTGGCAGCCGAAGCACGACGTGTTGAACGTGAGCTGCCGCTCCTTCCAGTAAAGCGCCTCGTCGCGCCGGTCGCCGAAATGCCGCATCGCGCTCGCGGTCGTGTCGAACCATTCCCGCCGCCGCACGTCGTAGGCCACCGGCAACACCTGCAGCCAGCCCCGATCCAGCGGCGTGAGGAAATAGTAAACGTTCTTGCCGCCCATCACCTGGACGATCGGGTATTGCTTCTCCCCTTCGGGGCCGCGCTCGATTACGATGCTCTTCTGGATATCAGCCAGGAACCGGTGCTTGCCGGCGACGATCTCGGACTTCTGCGGGGTTAGCTTTGTCCGCGCCAGCTCCGCCGTGTAGGGCTGCATGGCCAGCCCGTGGAAGGAGGTGGACCACAACTGGTAGAACTTCTCGTGGCAATCCCGGCAGCTCCGGGAGCCGGCCCAGGCGTTGGTCTGGGCCTCCACCTTGCCGGGCAGCCACACGGCCATCACCGCCAGCAGCAGGACAGGAATCTGTTGAACGCGTCGCATTGATACAGTTACTAACGCGAGAGTTTCCTGCTGGCAATGGTTGATTTTTGGCCGGCGACAGGCGACAGGTTATGCCTATTATGAATGAAGCTGAGATGAAACGAACTGCGCAGGACCCGCCTGCAGCCCTGGCGGTGCCCTCCGCACCGGGCATTTATTCCCGCAAGAACCCTTTCCTGGCCGAGCTGACACGCCACGATCGCCTGACCGGCGATGGATCCCTCAAGGACACGCGCCACTTTGTGCTGAGCCTGGAGGGAAGCGGCCTGGCCTACAGCCCTGGTGACGCCCTGGGCGCTTTCGCGCACAACTCGCCGGAGCTGGTGGAGGAGATCATTCGCCTGCTGAAGTTTGACCCGGATGCGGCGGTGACCGACCCGAAAGGCCAGCCCACCACGCTGCGACAGGCGCTGCTGCGCGATTACACGGCCAATCGCGCCAACCGGAAGATCATGGCGGGCCTGGCCGACCGGATGCCCCAGGGCGATCAGCGCAACCGGCTGGTAACCCTGCTGGAGAATAGCGAGGCCCTGGGCGAATACATAGACACGCGCGACTACGTGGATATCCTGAAGGACTTCGACGAGGCGCGCTTCGAATCCCCGACCGCGTTTCTCTCGCAGCTCTCGCCGGTGGTTCCGCGCCTTTACTCCATCGCTTCCTCGTTCCAGGCGCACCCGGGCGAAGTCCACCTTTGCATTACCGTGGTGCGTTATACGACCCACGGCCGCGCAAAGAAGGGGCTCGCCTCCGGCTTCTTCGCCGACCATTCGGACCTGTTCGTGAAGAACATCCCGGTTTACATCCAGGAATCGCGTGCCTTCCGGCTGCCGAAAGACACGTCCACGGACATCATCATGTGCGGCCCGGGGGTGGGGATTGCGCCGTTCCGCGGTTTCCTTCAGCAGCGTATCCTCGATGGGGGGACAGGCCGGAACTGGCTGTTCTTCGGGGACCAGCGGCGGGCGACCGATTTCCTCTACGGCGACGAGTTGCTGGATTACCAGCGGAAAGGCCACTTGAACCGGCTCGACCTGGCCTTCTCCCGCGACCAATCCCACAAAGTTTATGTCCAGGACCGGATGCTTGAACAGGGGAAGGAGCTGTGGTCATGGATCCAAAACGGCGCCTATTTCTACGTTTGCGGCGATGCGCGCCACATGGCCAAGGACGTGCACCAGGCCCTGATAGATATCGCCCGGAAAGAGGGCGGCCTTTCGCCGGAAGCCGCCGCCGAATATGTCAATGTGACCTTGATGAAGACCGAGAAGCGCTATCTGCGGGATGTGTATTGAATCCTCAGATGGCCGTTAAGGAATGACATTTCTCGTCCAGTTCCTGACTGGCGTGGCGTATTAGGCGGCGATCCAGTTCTCGGAAGCGAGGCGATTCCAAGCGATCGGGATGTGCTCGGGCCGGAACATCCGGCGCTTCCGCTCGTTCCAGGCGGCGAGGGCGGTAGCGGCGTCCTGTTCATTCTGGGATGGCGGGTCGGCGTGGGTGGCCAACCAGTGGACCGAGGACAACAACTCCAATCCGTACGGGGTCTCGAAGCCTTCGATGAGACGGCTGACCCTATCGAGGCGGCGATGTTCGTCACGATGGCCAGCGAGGAAGGCGTTGGCTTCATCGGCGGCACCCGGGAGAAGCTCAATCTCGACATCGGGCTTCTGGCTGTCGCCGTAACCTGAGGTGTAGTGTCTCTCCAGGGCTTCCAGCACCTTGTTGAGGTTGGGGGCGTAGGGACCGTAGTGGCCGGCCTCGTATCTCAGACGGAGGGGCTGCCCGGCTTCCTGGAGGAAGTAAGCAAGCTTCTGGATTTCCAACAGGGTGAGGCGATAGGACTGGGAGGCATATAGATTCATCAGCCGGATGAAAAGGGCCCGGGCGATGGTGAGGTGGGGGCGTGTGGTGCGCACCGGCATCTGGCGGGCTTCGGGTGCGCGGGCGGGTTCATAGAGCAGAACGTGGACGTTCGGCAGGGGCGCGAAAGCGGCCTCGATCATCGGTCTGACCCGATTCCAAGCCAAGCCGCCAAGGCCGCAGCCAAGAGGGGGCACGGCAATGCTAGTGATTCCGAGGCGGCGGACGTCCGCGACGAGAGCTTCGAGGCCAGCCTCGATATCCTCGTAGCGGGAGCTCGAGCGCCAGTCTCGTTTGGTAGGGAAATTGATGACGAATTTGGGGTTGAGTATGGAGCGCAGCTCAAAAATGTGCATGCGGCCGGGCTGGACTTCGCCAGCGGTGCACGCTTTCCGGTAGTCCTCGAAATTGTCGGGATAGGCTTTCTTGAATTGAAGCGCGATGCCCTTGCCCATGAATCCGACACAATTGACGGTGTTCACCAAGG
Organism: Verrucomicrobiota bacterium; assembly: GCA_026397855.1. Taxonomy (GTDB): domain Bacteria; phylum Verrucomicrobiota; class Verrucomicrobiia; order Limisphaerales; family UBA8199; genus JAPLUA01. The sequence continues at coordinate 6,513 of JAPLUA010000292.1, forward strand.
CTTCGGCCTCTGCTTTCAAGATGTTGCCACGAGTGAGTTCGACCATAACCGTGTGCACGTTAATAATAGTACCACCCCGTGTTGATGTTGACCAGCTTTCGCTGCTCGGCGGGAAAGTCGTTAAGGACGGCCTCGACGCGAGCCTTGGCCGCCACGTTCTGGACCGTGATGTCCTGAATGACTTCCCAGGGACAGAATTCGTGAATGAGGAACTCGGCCTGCTTGCGACGTTGGCGATCCATGTCGTTGACGTTGTCCTTCCAATAGCGCTGGTTAACCATGTCCCAGTCCACCGTGTTCAGGCGGGCGAGGTCGTCGAACCAGTCGGTGAAGGCGGCGATGCCGTGGCCGTCGGAGAAGACGAAGCGGCGGCCGGCAGCGACGATGGTCTGAACGGTGGTCTGGAGGTAAATGATGGGCTCCTGGCCTTCGTCGTAGTCGGTGACCCAGCCGGTCTTCAACTGGAAGAGCATGGGAGAAAGGTAGCCGAAGTAGAACGGGACAAAGTCGTGCATGGTGCCGCCGGGGCCGCAGGGGATGGGCCGAGCGCGGCGGACGTTCTGAATGTCCGCGTTGTGGATGGTGCGAAAGGGCAGGCCGTCGTTCGGTGTGTAGTTGATCGAGTGGAGGCCGCCGCGCGCCAGAATGGTGCGCAGATTATCCACGTGGATGATCCTCAGGATTGGGGTTGGATTGGGCTGTGGCATCCTGGGCCCTACGAATCTAGCCAGTGGAGTGGTGTTCCGGCGGGGACACTTGCTGGCCAACTGATAACAGTGCGTTTGTGCCGCCCATGACGAAAAGTCGCCCAATGTTGCGCCCGGGAGGGACGGATTGCAGCGGTAAATTCAAACACCTATGGAGGGCCATGCAACCTTGTAACCCCGCCCCAATTCACCCCTTGTCCAGCCGCGCCAGGAACTCCTGCGCCAGCAGTTCATAGGCTGCCGAGCCGCTGCTGTGCTTGTCGTAGTAAATGATCGGCTTGCCGTAACTCGGCGCCTCGGCGAGCCGGGTGGTGCGGGGAATCATGATTTCGAAGACGCGCTCGCCGAAGTGTTCGCGCATCTCGCTGACGACCTGTTGCGAGAGCTTGGTGCGGCTGTCGAACATGGTCATGACCACGCCGGTCAACTCCAGCCTCGGGTTGATGCCCTGTTCGTGCAGTTGGGTCATGATGCGGTTGAGCATGGAAATGCCTTCCAGCGCGTAGTATTCGCACTGCAGTGGCACCAGCACGCCGTCGGCCGCCGCAAAGGCGTTCAGCGTGAGAACCCCTAGCGACGGGGGGCAATCCACCAGGACCAGGTCGAAGCGACCTGAATCCAGGACCGGCTGCAGGGCGATCCGAAGCCGATGCAGGTGATTCTCCGTCCGAGGCAGTTCAATGTCTGCGCCGCACAGGTCAACCTCGCTCGGGATAATGTCCAGCCGCTCAAAGGCGGTCTTCTGAATGCGGTCCAGGAGGCTGCCCTGGCCCAGGAGCGCCTGGTAGGCGCTGGCGCCGGGCGTCTTTTCCAGGCCGAGGCCGCTTGTGGCGTTGGCCTGCGGGTCGAGGTCGAACAGGAGCACACGGCGATCAAGGGCGGTGACACAGGCGGCCAGGTTGACGGCGGTGGTCGTCTTGCCCACGCCGCCTTTCTGGTTCGCAACCGCAATAACTTTGGTTGGCACGCTGAAGGTATAGTGAAACCCCGGCCCGAACTCAAGCCTTCGCGCCGGGGCACGGGAGAACAGCGCTCCGGGAAAATACTTTTACTGGCTTTTATTGCCCGTCGGCTCCATGCTATTGGCATGAACCTGATCCTTTCGACACATAATGTGACTCTGACGAAAGCCATAGAGGACCACATTATCAGCCGAATCAATAAGCTGGAGCATTTGGACCGGTTTGCCATCAATGCCCGGGTGACCCTTGAGCATGACAAGACCAAGGCCCCCGAGTGCCAGTTTTCCTGTTCCATGCGCCTGGCTGTGCCCGGCCCCGACCTGTTTGCCGAGGACGCAGAAGAAGATCTCTATGCGGCCATTGACCTGGTCGCCAAGAAGATCGAGCAGCAGATCCGCAAGCGGCATAACAAACACAAGGCCAGCAAGCACAAGGTGGCCGCCCGCAGCAAGCGCAGCCGCCAGGAAAAGGACCTTTGATCCGCCGCCGGGCCGCGGGCCGAGCTTCCCGCGCCGGGCATCGGAAGTGAAAAGCTGAACCGCAGGAAGATGTCTGCGCCGCGCTCCTTTCAACCCCTCCTGCGCGCCCGCATTGTCTGGCCCGTCGCCCGACCGCCGATCCCTGACGGCGCAGTTCTGGTTTCTGGCAACCGCATCGCCGCCGTTGGCCGCTGGCGCGATTTGTCCCGGCAGGGCCGCCGGAAGACCCTGGACCTTGGCGACACCGTCCTGATGCCCGGGCTGGTAAATGCCCACTGCCATCTGGATTACACCGACATGGCGGGCCAGCTCGCCCCGCCAAAGACCTTTCCCGAATGGCTCAAGCAGATCACTTCCATCAAAGCCGGATGGAGCTACTCCGACTTCGCCGGCTCCTGGCTGCACGGTGCCCGCATGCTTCTTCGCACCGGCGCCACCACTGTGGCCGACATCGAGGCGGTCCCGCAGTTGCTCCCGGAAGTTTGGCTGGCCACGCCGCTGCGCGTGATCTCGTTCCTGGAGCTGATCAGCATCCGGGCGGACCGACCTCCCAGGCGCGTCCTGGATGAGGCGGTGGACCGCATCAATTCCCTCGGGGCTTCGCGCTCGCGCGCGGGTCTGTCTCCCCATGCGCCTTACACCACCTCCCCGGAGCTGCTGCGCCTGAGCGCCGGCGCCGCCCGCCGCCGCCGGTGGCGCCTGACCACCCACGTGGCCGAGTCGGCCGCCGAATACGAAATGTTCCGGCATGGTCGCGGCCAGATGTTCGACTGGCTCCAGCGCAGCGGCCGGGACATGTCCGACTGCGGTCGGGGAACCCCCGTCCAGCACCTGGATAGCTGCGGGCTTCTAAGCGAAAACCTCCTGGCCGTTCATGCCAACTATCTCGGCCGGCAGGATTCCGCCCTGCTCGGCCAGCGCGGAGCGCATGTCGTTCACTGTCCGCGCAGTCATTTCTACTTTCACCACGAGCCGTTCCCCTTCCGCCGCCTGGCCCGGGCGGGCGTCAACATCTGCCTCGGCACCGACAGCCTGGCCAGCGTCTATAAGCGCCGCGGCCAAACCGTGGAGCTGAACCTGTTCGAGGAAATGCGCTCGTTCGCGGAAGCGAACCCTGGAGTTTCCGCCCGCTCCATCCTCCGCCTCGTGACGCTGAACGGCGCCCGCGCCCTGGGCCTGCAAGGCCGGATCGGGGAGCTGTCAAAGAACGCCTTTGCCGATCTCATCGTCCTTCCGTTCGCCGGCCGTCCCGCGGAGGTTTACGACGCCGTCCTCCATCACAAGGGCGATGTCGCGGCCAGCATGATCAACGGCTGCTGGGCCATCACGCCGGAGCCCCGGGCATGAGCGAGCTTGACCGAGAACTGGCCCGCCGCCTGGCCGCGCTCGGCGACCAGGGGCTGCTCCGGGAACTGCGCCGGGTGGATACGCCCCAGGCTCCCCGCCTCGAGATTGGAGGCCGGACCCTGCTGAATTTCTCCTCCAACGATTACCTGGGCCTGGCCAACGAGCCGGCGCTGAAGGAGGCCGCCATCCGTGCAGTCGAACGCTTTGGCGCCGGCGCCGGCGCCTCGCGCCTGATTTGCGGCTCACTGGCTCCCCACCACGAACTCGACGAAACCATCGCCTGCTTCAAAGGGGCCGCCGCCGCGCTCAGCTTCACCACCGGCTACGCGGCTGCCGCCGGCGCCATCGGCGCGCTGCTCGGCCCGGACGATGTCATCGTCCTGGATAAGCTGGTCCATGCCTGCATCGTGGATGCCGCCCGGCTTTGCGGCCCGAAACTTCGCGTCTTCGCCCACAACGACCTGAACGCCCTGGAGAGCATCCTGCAATGGGCCGACACCAGGGCTGGAGGTCCGAAGCCCGAGGACCGAAGCTCCAAACCGCGCACGCTCATTGTGACCGAGAGCGTCTTCTCCATGGACGGCGACCATGCCCCGCTGCGCGAGATGGTGGCCCTCAAGGAGCGTTACGGCGCGTGGCTGATGGTGGACGAGGCCCACGGCACCGGCCTCTATGGCGCAAACCGGCGCGGCCTGGCGGAAGAACTGGGGGTCGGCGCCGGCATCGAAATCCAGATGGGCACCCTGGGCAAGGCAATCGGCGCGGCCGGCGGTTATATCTGCGGCTCACGGGCACTCGCTGATTACCTCATCAACCGTGCCCGGACCTTCATCTTCTCCACCGCGCCGGTCCCGGCCGCCGCCGCCGCAGCAGCAGCCGGAATCCGGTTCGTCCAATCGCCTGCGGGCGAGGAGCGGCGCAACCAGCTCTGGCAGCGCGTCGCCGGGCTGACTTCGAATCCCGGCCCCCAAGTCTCACAGCCCGCGCCCCTCCCCAGCGCCATTATTCCCCTCATGATCGGTGAGGAAGCCAAAGCCGTCGAAGCCGCCGCCGCCCTGCGCACCCGGGGCCTTTTTGTCCCCGCCATCCGCTACCCCACCGTGGCGCGCGGCAAGGCCCGCCTGCGGGTCACCGTGACCGCCGCACATACTCAAGCGGACATCGCCCAACTGCTCGCAACGCTGAAATCCCTCGACCTCGGATCCCGGATTCCCGATTCAGGGTCTCAACCAGATGCACCCTCTCGCTAAGCTGGATCACCGCCACATCTGGCACCCGTTCACCCAGATGCGGGACTGGCTCAAGCGCGAGCCCATCCTCATCGTGGAGGGCAAGGGCGCGCTGCTGCGCGATGCGCGCGGCCGCGAATACCTCGATGCCAACTCCTCCATCTGGACCAATCTGCACGGGCACAATCATCCGCGGATCAACGCCGCCATCCGGCGGCAGTTGGGTCGGATCGCCCACAGCTCCGCCCTCGGCCTCGCCAACGAACCGGCTTCGCTGCTGGCCGAAAGACTCGTCGCCGCGGCAAATCCCCCAGGATTAGCCCGGGCTCCCGGCCCCGCGACTGCGTCGGGAAACCCCCAGCCGCCGCTGCAGAAAGTCTTCTTCTCCGACGACGGCACCACGGCCATGGAAGTGGCGCTGAAACTCGCCTATGAGTTCGCGCGCCGCGCCGGTCGGAGCCGGCAGCCGCGATTCCTCTCCCTGCAAGGCGCTTACCATGGCGACACCGTGGGCGCGGTTTCCCTGGGCCACATAGACCTGTTTCACAAGGCCTACGCGGGTCTCCTATTCAAGACCGACCAGGTCATGGCGCCCTACTGCTATCGCTGCCCATTCAACCGCGCCCGCCCCGAACGGGCTGACGCCCGCGACTACCGCAAGTGCAACTGGGAATGCCTCGACAAGCTGGAGCGGAAGTTCGAGGCGCAGAAAAAGAGGGGCAACCCCTACGCCGCCTTTGTCTTCGAACCCTTGATGCAGGGCGCTGCAGGAATGATTCCCCAGCCCGTTGGCTGGCTCGGTCGCGCCGCTGAGATCGCCCGCGCCCACGGCGCGCTATTGATCGCCGACGAAGTCATGACCGGCTTCGCCCGCACCGCCCGGCCTTCACCCGCCGGAGCACATGCAATCCGTCCCCAGTCCCTCTTCGCCTGCCACCACGAAGGAGTTCAGCCGGACTTCATGTCCCTGGCCAAAGGCCTCAGCGGCGGCTACCTGCCCATGGCCGCAACCCTCACGACCCGGGCGGTCTTCGACGCCTTCCTCGGCGAATACGATGAGTTCAAGACGTTCTTTCACGGCCACAGCTTCACCGCCAACCAACTCGGCGCCGCGGCCGGCCTGGCCAGCCTCGAAATCCTGCAAAGCACAGCATCAATCGCCGCCCGCGTGCGCCTCGCCCAAGATCTCCGCGACGAGCTGCAAACTCTCTGGGAATGCCCTCACGTCGGGGACATCCGCCAGGTCGGGCTGGTCGCCGGCATCGAACTGGTGCGCGACTGGCGCACGCGCGAGCCGTTCGACCTCCGCGAGCGTGCCGGGATTCGTGTCTGCGAGGCCATGGCCAAACGCGGAGTCTTGACCCGCCCGATCGGAAACGTCATCGCCCTGCTCCCCCCCTATTGCACCACCCGCGCGCAGGCTCGCCGCATGGTGACCGCCCTCAGGGAAGCAGTGTCATGCGTTTTCTCCGGCGGTTGAGTTGATCAACCCGCCGCTGGCGAAGAAACTCCAGCGCTTCCAGTCAGTTGTCGGCCAAGGCCAATTCCCTCACCCGGGAGTCGAGTTCTCCGCCTTCGATATGGGCCATTCAAAGTCCATGCTTCCGGCGGAACACCAAGATTACTTTCAGAAGTGTAATGACGTCGAAAGGTTCCAGCAACCGGCCCGTGGTCTCTTATTACAGCGAATGAGAGCGACAATGAATGCCGCTCAGAAATCGGAACAGCAGATTGAAAGCGTATGAATAATTCAAATTGGACCAAAGACACAGACAGGCAAGGCGTGCAGTCGCCTGCGGGCCGCCCTATTGAAGGCAGCGCCCCGGCGAACGCCGTCACCGAAGATGAACTGGAGGCTTACCGCTTCCGCGGCACCCCCGTCCGCCACCCGGTGTCTCCCGTGGTACCCCAGCCTCTGCCCGCGGCCCGGCCCGGTCACGGCAATGGCGCCCGGACCGGCGGGCACAACGACCGCATCCAGGCCATCAATGAGGCTGTGCGCCAGACCTCTGCCTGGGTGGCACCGCTCCGCCAGGAGATTTCCCGCGTGCTCGTGGGCCAGAGGGCTCTCGTGGACCGCCTGCTCGTGGGCCTGGTAGCCAATGGCCACATCCTCCTTGAGGGCGTCCCGGGGCTCGCCAAGACCCTTTCGCTCAAGACCCTGGCCGCGGCCACTCAGTTGAAGTTTCACCGCCTGCAGTTCACCCCGGACATGCTGCCCGCCGACATCATCGGCACGATGATCTACAACCCCCGGGAAGGCAACTTCCACACCAAGCACGGCCCGATCTTCAGCAACTTCATTCTGGCGGATGAAATCAACCGCGCCCCCGCCAAGGTTCAGAGCGCGTTGCTCGAAGCCATGCAGGAGCGACAGGTTACCCTCGGCGATGACACTTACCCGTTGCCGAAGCCGTTCCTCGTCATGGCCACACAGAACCCGCTCGAGCAGGAAGGCACCTACCCGCTGCCCGAAGCCCAGGTGGGCAGGTTCATGCTGAAGGTGATCGTGGATTATCCCGACCGGGCCGAGGAACGCGCCATCCTCGAAGCCATGGCGACCAGCGAGCCCGACCTGTCGGTCCACCCGGTCGTGTCCGGCGACGATGTGCTGGCGGCCCGCCGTGTAGTGAACTCGATCTATGTGGATGACAGGCTCAAGGATTACATCGTGGACACGGTCTGGGCGACGCGGGATCCCAAGCGCTACGGCATTGACCTCAACGGCTATGTCCGCTACGGCGCTTCACCCCGCGCGACGATCGCCCTCACCATGGCCGCCAAGGCATGGGCATTCCTGAATGGCCGCGGCTACGTGACGCCACAGGACATCAAAACCTTTGCGCTGGATGTGATGCGCCACCGCGTCGCCGTCAGCTACGAGGCTGAGGCGGAGAACATCACCTCCGAGAACATCATTGCCAGGGTGCTGGAGACGGTGCCGGTGCCGTGAAGGCAGTCCTCTACAGTCCACAGTCCACCGTTCCAGCTCACAGATATGAACACTGAACAGGCCAGGGAAATCCTCGGGAAGGTGCGGCAGATCGAAATCCGCACCAACCGGCTGGTCAACGATTCGTTGGCCGGTCAGTATCACTCAGTCTTCAAAGGCCGGGGGATGAACTTCGACGAGGTGCGCGAATACGTGCCCGGCGACGAGGTGCGGACGATTGACTGGAATGTCACCGCCCGGGCCGGCCGGCCCTTCGTGAAGAAGTTCACCGAGGAGCGCGAGCTGACCATTCTCCTCGCGGTGGATGTCAGCGCCTCCGGTAACTTCGGGTCCGGCCCGCAAAGCAAGCGGCAGATGGCCGCCGAGCTGGCCAGCGTGCTGGCTTTCTCAGCCATCCGCAACAGCGACAAGGTGGGCCTCGTGCTCTTCACCGACCAGATCGAGCAGTATATCCCGCCCAAGAAGGGGCGCCAGCATGTGTTGCGCGTGATCCGGGAAATCCTGTTCTTCGAGCCGAGGTCGCGCGGCACCGATATTGTGCGAGCGCTCGATTTCGCCAACGAGGTCACCAGACGCCGCGCGATCCTGTTCCTGATCTCCGACTTCGAACTCCCCGACCAGGACCAGGCGCTGGAGGATGTGCGGCGGGCCGTGCGCCTGGCCAGCCGCCGCCACGATGTCGTGGCGCTGCACGTCCATGACCTTCGCGAGGCCGAGCTGCCCGACGTGGGCCAGCTCGCCATCGAGGATGCTGAGACCGGCGACCTGGTTGAGCTGGACACCGCCGATGAGCGGGTCCGCAGCCGCTTCGCCGAGCTGGCGCAGAAACGGGTGAATAACCTGCGCCGCGCGCTGGCGGCTGAGGGCGTGGATACCCTTAACCTCGACACACGTGAACCCTACGAGCCCGCCCTGCGGTCCTTCTTCAAGAACCGCGCCAGGAGAATGCGATGAAAACCCAATGCTATACCCTCTCATTTGCGCTGAGCCTGATGCTCGGCGCCCTCAGCGCCTCAGCCATCCAGGCGACCAACCCGGGCGCAAAGCCCGGAGCCGTGGCGACCGCGTCTGGCAGCGGCAGACCCGGCCAGAACAATCTGACGCCGGCCGCGCCGGTGCCTTCCAAGGTTCCTGCCAACTCCGCGGAAGACATCCGGGACATCCGGCACCCCAGGCACCTCCCTACATCCATTCCCTGGGTTGTGGCTGCGGCCGGCGTCCTCATTCTCAGCGCGGCAGCATTCGCCATCTGGAGGCGGATTCGCGGAGGCAGGCTGCTGGCCCTGACACCGCATCAGCTCGCCTTGCGGCAACTCGACGCGGCGCGGCAGCTCATGGATCCGGAGCGGGCACGCGACTACTGCTTCGCCGTCTCCGAGATCATCCGCAACTATGTCGAGGCGCGTTTCCGCCTGCAGGCGCCCCGGCTCACCACCGAGGAGTTCCTGCGCGACCTGGTCGAAGTGCGCGAGACGATGCTCGCCGCGCAGCGGGCGTTGCTGGGTGATTTCCTGGAGCACTGCGACCTCGCGAAGTTCGCCGGCTGGCGCTACTCGATGCGCGACCTCGAGAATATGCACCACACCGCCCAGGAATTTGTGCAACAGACCGTCCCGGCCGCCGCAGCCCCGGAGCCGGCGGACCGGCCGCTCGCACCGGCCTCCTCTGCTATACTGATAAGACCGCGGGATAGACGACATGGTGGGACCCCTCTCCCCGGCCCTCCTGATTTTCTCTGGTTGCTGGCACTCCTCCCGCTGCTCGCCTTCTGGCGTGGACGCAAAGGCCGGGTGGCGGCGGTGGAATACTCCAACGTCGAACTCGCCCGCGCCGTCGCGCGGGAGACCCGCAGCCGGCCCGGCCGATGGACGACTATGCTGCGGCTGCTGGTCGGCGCGCTGCTGATCCTGGGCCTGGCCCGGCCGCAATGGGGCCGGGGCCGGACGGAGATCCAGGCCAGCGGCGTGGACCTGATGCTCGCGCTGGATGTATCCAGCTCGATGGAGGCGCAGGATTTCCAGCTCGGCCGCGAGCCCGTCAGCCGCGTCGAAGTCGTCAAATCCGTCGTGGGCAAGTTTATCGAGGCGCGGCCCGATGACCGCATCGGCCTCGTGGCCTTCGCCGGCGCGCCGTACCTGGTCAGCCCCTTGACGCTCGACCACGACTGGCTGAAACAAAACCTGGACCGTGTGAGAACCGGCCTCGTGGAAGACAGCACGGCGATCGGCTCGGCCCTGGCCACCTGCGTCAACCGGCTGCGCGACCAACCGGCCAAATCCAGGATTGTAATCCTGCTGACCGACGGCATGAACAACGCCGGCAAGGTGACCCCGCAGACCGCCGCCGAGGCCGCGCGGGCCCTGGGAGTAAAGGTCTATACCATCGCGGCCGGTTCCCGGGGCGATGCCCCCGTGCCGGTGAAGGACCAGCTCGGCAACCAGCGGATCGTCATGGCCAGGGTTGATGTGGACGAAGCCGCCCTCCAGCGGATTGCCAGCGAGACCGGCGGCAAGTTCTTCCGCGCCACCGATACCGGCTCTCTGAGGCAAATCTACGCTGAGATTGACCGCATGGAAAAGACCACGCACCAGGCGAAGCAGTTTGAAAAATACCACGAGCTCTTTGCCTTTGCCGTGCTGCCCGGCCTGCTCCTGCTCGGCCTCACGGTCGGCCTCGAACAAACCCGCTTCCGCCAGCTCCCCGGAGCCTGATCACCCTGCCCAACGCTGTCACTAACTCCATTAACGATTATGAAATTCGCTGAACCCATCTGGTTGATCGTCGGTTTGATTGCCTGCGCCGCCCTAGTCTGGCGCTATCGCCGGTTTGATGCCCGCCAAAAGGCCGACCTCTGCAAGTTCGCCTCGGAGAGCCTGATCGCCCGGCTCACGGCGTCGGTTAGTCCCACGCGCCGCCATCTCAAGCGCGGGCTGGTGGTTGCGGGCGTGGCCTGCCTGGCTGTGGCACTGGCCCGGCCGCTGGCCGGATTCCGCTGGGAGGAAACGAAACGCAAGGGGCTCGACGTCCTGTACGCGGTGGACACCTCCCGCAGCATGCTGGCCCAGGACGTGAAGCCCGACCGCCTCACCCGCGCCCGGATGGCGGTGGAGGATCTGCTTGCGAAGATGGATGGCGACCGCGTCGGCCTCATCGCTTTTGCCGGCAGCTCCTTCCTGCAATGCCCCCTGACCCTCGACTATGACGCCTTCCGGCAATCCCTCGAGGCCCTGGATACGCGAATCATCCCGCGCGGGGGCACGGACATCGCCGCAGCCATTCACGAAGCCGAGGCCGCGCTCGAGGGCAACGGCAACAACGAGCGCATCCTGGTGCTGCTGACCGACGGCGAGGATCTCGAAGGAAGCGCCCTCGAAGCGGCGCGCGCGGCCGGAAAGAACGGGCTGAAGATCTTCACGGTCGGCATCGGCAGCCCGAACGGAGAACTGATTCCCATGATGGATGAAAAGGGCGAGACCGGGTTTGTGAAGGATGCCTCCGGCCAGTTCGTGAAGTCGCACCTCGATGACTCCATGCTCAAGCAGATCGCCGAAGCCACCGGGGCGATGTATCAGCCGCTCGGCCAGCAGGCGCAGGGACTCGATGTCATCTACCGGGACGGCCTGGCCGGGTTCGCCCGCCGCGAGCTGGCGTCGCGCATGCACAAGGTCTATATCGAGCGCTATCAGTGGCCGCTCGCGCTGGGCCTGCTCTGCCTCCTGCTCGATCCCCTGGTCGGCATCCGCCGCCGCAGGACGGTGAAGGAGCCCGCAAAAGCCGCATCCTCTCCGCTGTTCGCCTCGTGGAACAGGCGGGCACGCCCGGCGCGAGCCCTCGCTGCAGCCTCCGCGGCGCTGACCATTCTAGGGCTTGCCCAGGCGGCTCATGCCTCGGCTCGAGCCGGGGAGAAAGCCTTCCAAAAGGGTGACTATACCAAGGCGGAGCAGGAATACCGCCAGGCAGCCGCCGGGAGCCCGGACAAACCGGCGCTTCAGTTCAACCACGGTGCCGCCGCCTATAAGTCCGGCAACTACGATGCCGCCGCCCAATCCTTCGCGAAGGCCGTGCAGACCGACGTCCCGAAGCTCCAGCAGGACGATTACTACAACCTGGGCAATACCCAGTATCGCATCGGCCAGAAGACCGGGAAGGCCAATCCCCCGGAAACCATCAAGCACTGGGAACAGGCCGTGCAATCCTACGAAACCGCGCTGCAACTCAAGAGCGACGATGCCGACGCCAAATACAACCGGGACCTCGTCAAACGCCGGCTCGAAGAGCTCAAGAAGCAACAGCAACAGCAACAAGACCAGGACAAGAACCAGCAGAACAAGGATCAGAAGGACAAGAACGACAAGAAGGATCCGCAGAACGGTGGGTCTGGCCAGGATAAGAAAGACCAGAAGAACCAGGACAAGCAACAGAACCCGCAGCCGAACAAAGACCAAGGCAAGCCGGACCAGCAGCAGAAGTCCGGCTCAGGCCAGGACCAGAACAAACCCGACCAGAAGAAGGATTCGCCGGACAAGCAGAACGGGGGTTCCGGTGAGCAGCCCAAGCCGGACCAGCCGAACCAGAAGCCAGAGACGAAGAACCAGGACGGCCAGGCCAACCAGAAGCCCGACCCGGCCAAGAAAGATGGCCAGCCCCAGGTGCGCAACCCGCAGCCAAAAGACGCCGGCCAGGACCCGGCCGATGCCCAACGCGAGCCCGGCCAGATGTCGCGGGAGGAAGCCAGGCAATTGCTCGACTCGCTCAAGAGCGGCGACCGCAAGATGCCCCTGGAACCCTCCGCGCGCGGCACCGCCGGCGTCCGCAACGATGAGCCGCTCAAGGACTGGTAAACCAATGATGGAGTTGAAGCCCATGAAAATCGTGAATAGCAGCAAGACCCCGCCCGGCGTGCCCTCCAACCTGGTAGCCGCCGACGTCAGTCGGCGCCAACTTCAGGGCGGAAAGAATGCGCCGACTAACGTTGGCGGCTACAGCGGGCGTTTGCAAAAGCAGCGCGCCGCCCGGTTTCTCGCCCGCCTGCGGCGTGCCGCCTTGCCGGTTGCTCTCCTTCTGGCGACCGCCTGGGGCGCCGCAGCCAAGGCCCCCGGCATTGCAGCCACCCTCGAGCCGTCCGAAATCGCCTTCGGCGAGGCGGCACAGCTTACGGTAACGGTGCAAGGACAGGATCAGAACACCCCTGAGCTTCCAATCGTGAGCGGTTTGTCCTTTCAGCCCATGGGCCAATCGAGCCAGATCCAGATTATCAATGGCGCGATGTCGGCCAACGTCAGCCACACCTATGCCGTCACGCCCAGCCGGCTGGGCACGTTCACCATCCCGAAGATGAGGATCGGCAGTGGGCGAGAGGTTGCCGAGTCACAGCCGCTCGTGCTCAAGGTGCTTAAACGTACGGGCGGGTCTGATCTTTCGGCAACCCAGGGCAGCCCGGGGCAAAGCGCGCTCCCTGCGCCCGCGGTGAGCGGCAGCGACGAACCGGAAGACGCTCCGGACAAAAGCAGCTTCGGCTTCCTGCGCCTGGTTTCGCCAAAGAAGGAGTTCTACGTGGGCGAACTTGTGCCGGTGGAACTCAAGGCCTATTTCCGGGCCGGCGTGGAATTGCGGGTGGACGGCCTGCCCCGGCTTAACAGCGACGCCTTTGCCATGAACAAGCTCGGCGACGAACCCGCCCGCGGCCAGCAGGTGATTGGGGGCGTCCCTTACACCGTGCTCACCTGGTCCACCGCCATCACCGCCGTGAAAGCCGGCGGCTACGAGATGAGCGTCGAAATCCCGACCACCGTCACTGTGCGGCAGCGCGCCCAGCGGCCGCGCGCGCGGGTGCCCAATCCGTTCGGCAACGGATTCTTCGACGAGGTGTTCAACGATGCCTTCTTCGACAACTTCTTCGGCGCCGCCACGCAGAAGCAGGTCGCGCTGAGCAGCCAGGCTGCCACGGCGAAGATACTCTCACTGCCGGCTGAGGGCCGCCCGGCTGGCTTCAGCGGCGCGGTGGGCCGGTTCGACTTCGCCGTCAGCGCGGCCCCGACGCAAGCCGCGGCAGGCGACCCGGTGACGCTCACGATCAAGATCAGCGGCTCTGGCAACTTCGACCGCGCCAACACCCCCGGCGTGGAACGGAGCGACGTGTGGAAGACCTATAAGCCGGGCGCCAGGTTTGCAGCCGATGACAGTGCCGGTTATGCAGGCACGAAGACGTTCGAGCAGGCGCTCGTGCCCATGCAGAGCGGCAAACTCGTAATCCCCGCCCTGCAGTTCAGCTTCTTCGACCCGGAGGTCCGGCAATATGTCACGCGCACCGCCGCGCCGATCGGCATCGAAGTCGCCCCCGGGCAGGTTGCGGCCGCTCCGGCTTCACCGCCCGCGCCTGCCGCGCCCTCGCCGTCCCCGGTCCCGCTTCCGAACAGGCTCCGCCCTGCCGCCTTTGCCGCCGCCCTGCCGCCATGGATCTATAATCCCCGGCTGGCAGCGGGCGTGGTGGCCGCTGTTCTGGCGGGACTCTCAATCAGCTATCTCGTTCGCCGCCAACAGCGGCTGGCCAACGATCCGGAGCGCCTGCGCCTCGCCGACACCCGGCGCGCGGTGCAGTCGCACCTTCAGAATATGGAAAGCGCCGTGTCACAGGGGACTGCGGCCGATTTCTTCACCGCGGCGCGCGGCGCTTTCCAGAGTCAGCTCGGTCTGCGCTGGGGTCTTCCTCCCCGGACGATCACCCTGGCGGACATCAATGCCCGCATGAACGGCGAGGCGGAGGGATTCCGCTTCGTCTTCGAGCTGGCGGACGAGGTTGCCTACACCGGCCGCACTTTTGCCGCCGGCGAACTCCAGCAATACCTCCGCACCGTTGAGGTCGAGCTCCGAAAGATGCAGGCGCGAATAACAGGGCAACCGCAGATCAGGCGGGGCTAATGTAAACCGGGGTCCGGAAGGCAGCCTGGAATGGCCCCTGGAACGCGCCAGGGGCCTTATGGGGCGTTCTGAGGGGGCGTGTGGATGATGGGAGACCCCCGTATGTAACAAATCGCTCTAATGCCTGCCTTCCGGCCTGACTGCCCCTGGCTGCAACTGGTGTGACGTAACGCAGACTTCGACCAGGGCGCATTCGCGAGTTGCTGGGGATCCGGCGGAGCGCTGACATTCTTGTCGCAGCCTCGTAACCTCGTAGCCGCAGACGTCAGTCCGCGCCATCTTCTCCGGTCGGAGCGGAAATTAGCGCCGACTTACGTCGGCGGCTACGAGGCTATGGGCCGCGAGGCCGCGGGCAGCTCGATTCGAGACAGGGCCGCTTGGGTTGACTGCGCTACGGGAGCGGACAAGAATGTCCGCGCTCCAATGACTCAGTGGTGGTGGTTTTGGAAAAACCCAAGATGCGCGCCGCCCCGAGCACAAACCACAAAATCTGCTATGCCCCGGCGCTGTTTTGCTCTACCATATCCTGAATGATCGGGCGCAGCCCCGAAGGATTCCTTTCATTAAGCAGGATCAACTATTAACTGACTATGAGCGCACATCACGCCTGGAAGTTCTTTCGCGCCGGCGGCTTTGACCAGGTCCGGCTGGAAACCGGGGCCGATCTCCTGGCCCTCAATCAGCTCGACCAGAAATTATGGGTGGCACTGGCCTGTCCCACCACCGGACTGGAATTCGACTCCAAAACGCTCGCCCTGGTTGATGCCGACAAGGATGGCCGCATCCGGGCGCCGGAGCTGATTGCCGCCACCCAATGGCTGTGCGGCCTCCTGAAAAACCCGGACGACGCCCTCAAGTCCTCCCCATCCCTGGCGCTGAGCGCCATCAATGACGCCACCCCCGAGGGCAGGCAGTTGCTCGCCTCCGCCCGCCAGATCCTCGGCACGCTCAAGAAACCGGCCGACACCATCACGATCGAGGACACGACCACGGTCACTGAGAAGTTCGTCGAGACCCTGCTGAACGGGGATGGCATCGTCCCGGCGGATACAGCCAAAGACGAGGCCACCAGGGCGGTCATCAATGACATCATCCTTTGCCTGGGGGCGGAAACCGACCGCAGCGGCAAGCCCGGGGTCAACCAGGCGAAGCTGGATCAGTTTTTTGCCGAGGCCCAGGCCTGTGCGGACTGGTGGAGCAAGGCGGAATCCGATGCGGCGATTCTGCCGCTAGGGCCCGCCACAGCCGCCGCGGTCGCCGCGGTGAAGGCGGTCCGAGCCAAGGCCGAGGATTATTTCACCCGTTGCCGGCTGGCCGCGTTTGATCCCCGCGCCGCCGGAGCGCTGAACCGTGATGAAAAGGAATACCTGGCGCTCGGGGCGAAGGACCTCACGGACACCGCCTCCGAAGTGGCTGCGTTTCCCCTCGCCCGGATCGAGGCGGGGCGCCCGCTGCCCCTCAAGGTCGGGACCAATCCGGCCTGGGCCGCCGCCCTGGACAAGCTGCTGTCCGATGCGGTCAATCCGATCCTGGGCGACAAATCGTCCCTGACGGAAACCGAATGGGCGGCCCTCCTGGCCCGGCTGGCGCCGTTTGAGGCCTGGTCGGCGGCCAAATCCGGCGCGGCGGTGGAAAGGCTCGGCCCTCAGCGCCTTAGCGAAATCCTCGCTGGCAAGGCGAAGGAAACGATCACCGCGCTGATTGCCGAAGACAAGAAGCTGGAGCCGGAATTCACCACCATTGCCTCGGTGGAGAAGCTCGTGCGCTACCATCGCGACCTCTGCCGCCTCTGCCATAACTTCGTTTCGTTCCGCGATTTCTACAGCCGCAAGGAGAAGGCCATTTTCCAGGCCGGCACGCTCTACCTCGACCAGCGGAGCTGCGA
>JAPLUA010000571.1 GCA_026397855.1 Verrucomicrobiota bacterium
GGCAAGCCTGCGTGGCCGCCCGCGCCGAGACCTCGCGAAGGGCCAGCTTTGCCGTCAGCTCTGAAATGGTAAGTTGGTTCAACATCACACGTCCGCAGCCCGCACCGGGGCCGCAGACCTGCGTGAACAGTGGGCCAGCCGGCGCCAAAAGGCGAGCGGGAAATGGAGCCCGAGCAGCGCGCCTCAGGCCGATGGATACCAGAACCACGCGTGCGCAGATGAAGCCGGCCCGTTTCCATGCCAGCCCCGGGACAGGTCGGCAGTCGCTCTGGCACCATTCCAGGTGCAGGGCATTGGATCCGTTTGTTACATTCCCAGGCTGCACGCCCAGCGTGACAATGTAACAAACGGCCTCAAGGCCCGTCCCGGCGGCCCCGGTGCCGTGCCTCCCCGGCGCTCCAAGCGTGTTCCAACGGTAGTGCCCCCGTAGCACTACGGTATTGCCCCCGTAGCGGCCCCATGTTGATCTGATCAACATGGGGCCGCTACCGTAGTGCTACCGGGGCAATACGGGTGCACTACCGTTGAATCACGCTTGCGCCACCCTTCCAACGCCGCCGGCGTCTGTTACGTAACAAAGGCATTGGATAAGAACGTCTGCGCTCCGGAAAATGTGAGATGCGCACAGCAGCGTGCCGAACTCCAAATCAGGCCGGTCGAACGGAAAAGGCGACGCAACCTGTTTGCGCCTGCATGGGAGTTCCTGCTATTCATAGCCCCATGGCAAACGAAAATCATCCTGGTGCGGGCACCCTGTCGGTCTGGGCAGGGGAAGGAAAGCAATCGTGGTGGGGCTCAACGCAGGTGCCGGTGGTGCATAGCGTGGCATTCGGTTACCCGGACGTGGACGCCTGGCAGGCGGCCGCCCTCGGGCGCGCGCCCGGCCACATCTACAGCCGCAACACCAATCCGACCGTGGCCGCCTTCGAGGAGAAGGTGCGCATCCTGGAAAACGCCGAAGCCGCCACCAGCTTCGCAAGCGGCATGGCCGCCATCAGCAACACCCTCTTCACCCTGCTCGCGCCCGGCGACCGGCTGGTGTCGGTCAAGGACAGCTACGGCGGCACCAACAAGCTGTTCCTCGAATTCCTGCCCCGGTTCTAGATCAAGGTCCAGTTGTGCGACACGACCAACCACGAGGCCATCGAGGCCGAGATTGCCAAGGGCTGCCGGGTGCTCTACCTGGAAACGCCCACGAATCCCACGCTCAAGGTGATGGATATCGCCCGCCTGACCGCGGCCGCGCACCGTGCGGGAGCCGTCGTCGTCGCCGACAACACCTTTGCCACCCCGATCAACCAGTCCCCGCTGGCCCTGGGCGTGGACCTGGTGCTGCACAGCGCCACCAAGTTCCTCGGCGGCCATGCCGACGCGCTGGGCGGCGTGGTCTGTGGCTCAAAATCGTTGATCGGGCAGATTTATCATTACCGGGAGATCACCGGCGCGGCGCTGGACCCGATGGCGGCCTACCTGTTGCTGCGCGGCATGAAAACCCTGCACTTGCGCATTCGCCAGCAGAACGAAAGCGCCCTGCGGATCGCCCGCTTCCTGGAAGCCCAACCCGGGGTCAGCAGCGTCTTTTATCCCGGCCTGGAGTCGCATCCGCAGCACGAGATTGCCCGGCGACAGATGCGCGGTTTCGGCGGGGTGCTCAGCTTCATGCTCAAGGGCGGCTTCGACGCGGTGCGCGCATTCCTGCCGCGCCTGCGCTACGCGCACCTGGCCGCCAACCTGGGCGCCGTCGAGACCATCGCCGGCCCGCCCGCCACCACCAGCCACGTCGAATGCACACCGGAGGAGCGCAAGGCCATGGGCATCCCGGAGGGCCTGATCCGCTACTCGGTCGGGATCGAGGAGACGGAGGATTTGATCGCCGACTTGAAGCAGGCGATCAGCCAGGGCGGGTAAGGGCGCAACTCACCCTTTGCCGATGCCGGGTGCAGGATCCGGGAGAAAACGGGCGTGATTGGTTTTATGACCGCTCCGCCAGCGCCTGGTTCATTCGCCGGATGGCTTCGTCAATCTCGGCGGTGCTCTTGAAGCCGATCACCACGGCATCCAACTCGGGGTGGGACATGGCGTAGCGGATGGACTTCTCGCGGTCCTCGGGGTTGGTGAAGTCGCCGTTGCCGATGATCTTCATGCCGATGACGCCGCGGCCTTTGGCGCGCATGGTCTTGAGTTCCGCCAGCACGGGGGCGATGTCGTGGCCGGACTTGTCGTAGGTCTCCTCCATACCGTCAATGTGGCTGGCCTGCGGGTTGACCCGCACCAGGTGCACCTCCGTCCAAGTTGATGCGGCGGCGGTGCGCAACGCGGGCAGGCTGTGGCAGGAGACCCCCTTGGCCCGGATCCACTTCTTCTCCCTGGCCTCATCGAAGGCGTCCATGACGCGCTTGTAATCGTCCGTCCAGTGGTCCTTGACCATGCAATGGATGAGCAGGCTGTCCACGTAGTCGGTGTCGAAGACCTTGCGGTGGCGGTCAATGGCAGCGAGCACCTGCTCGGGTTTGCCGGACACTTTGGACTGCAGGAAGAGTTTCTCCCGGGGCAATCCCTTGATGGCGCCGGCGATCCATTCGAAGGTCTTGTAGGTCTGTGCGCAGTCGAAGCTGGTAATTCCCTGGTCGTAGGCATAGCGGATGAGCCGGTTGAAGTTTTCCTGGCCGAGGGCGTATTGGACATGGCCGCTGTTGCTGCCGGTGCCGAATCCGAGGCGGCTGAGCCGGATGCCGGTCTTGCCCAGGGTGACCTGGTCCGTCGCCGTGCGTTTGGACGCGGCACGCGCGGGCAGGGTGGCGGCGGGAGCGAGCAGTAGGGCACCGGCAAACGTGGCGGAGCGTTCAATGAACCGGCGGCGGCTGAACTGGCTGGTCTTCATATTCGTCTGTGCAGGTTATGTGTTCGACGCGGACAAGAGCAGGATACTACAGCGCCCGGGAATATCCAGCGGGGAGCGGAAAAAGGCGGTGGCAGGAGGAGCCACATCAGTTAAGCGGTGAGGTTTGCGTCGCGGTTCAAGATCAGCAGATTCGACGGACTGGCTGCCTTGGCGGGGGCTGGCGGAGCTGGGGAGGCTGCGAGGACGACTCCGTTCGTCTCCTGGAGCAAGCTCTGCCATCCACCCTGCACGCCAATCAAACGTTCATTTCTTCTCAGCCAGGGTTTCCACAAGCCTCCTCAGTTCCGCGACGCTCTGTTTCAAGGACTCAATCTGCGCGTCCTTGGCCTTCACTTCATGTTCGAGCTTCTGGTTCAACCCCTGGATGGCGGCCAAGGCTACGCCGTCGGCTTCCAGGGTGGTGATGCTCTTGTCATCCGTGCCGGGGTAGAAGGCAGCTTTGAAGTCCTGGGCCATCGGGCCGATGTGCGGGGTCGTGTCCGCCGACTCCCAGTTGTAATGCCACTGGGTGACGGGCATGGCTGCCAGCTTTTCCAGGATGCCCACGCTGTCCACGGGAGCGAGGTCCTTTTTGGCATTGCGGTCGGAGATGACCGCCCAGGCCGTTGCGCCGGGGGCGAGGGAAACGCCCGACGTCATGGCGGGGTTGGAGAAGAGCCGGTAACCGCCGCTGGCACGGAAGGTGACGGAGTTGCTGGAGACCGAGGTGGCGTAGGGATACCCATCGCCGCTCCAATCGGACCAGACAAAGGCGCCATTGTTGGGCGCTTGGGCGTACCATCCCAGGGCAGTGGAGACATGGCCGCCGGCCCAGGTTCCGGAGCCCAGGGCCACAGAGGCATTGCCGTGGGCCACTGTGCCGTCGCCGAGGGCGACAGCAGCATAGCCGCCGGCTCCCGCGTAGGAGCCATACGCAATGGAAAAATTGCCGAAGGCATTGCACCAATCGCCTCCCGCGAGGGACCCGTCACCGTAGGCATAGGTGTTATCGCCCAGGGCGGTGGAATAACTGCCTTCGGCTGTCGAGTCATTGCCCATCGCAGTGGAACATAAGCCGCTGGCAGTCGTTCGATAGCCCATGGCAATGGAGTAATTGCTGCTGGCAAACGTCGAGTAGCCCAGGGCGGTGGAATAAGCAGCGCGAGCCTCGGTGTCGTAACCCAGCGCCGTGGAATAGCTGCCGCTGGCCAGCGTCGAGTAGCCCAGTGCCGTGGACGCGGCGCCCCTGGCGCTCGTGAGGTAGCCCAGGGCGGTGGCGTTGTTGGTGGCGAAGGTCTTTGCGCCCATGGCCACGGCTCCGGAGCCATTAGCCACCGTGTTGCTGCCGGCCGCAAAGGACGCAGCCCCGTTGGCAGCCGCGTTATACCCCAGCGCGGCAGAGTAATTGCCGCTCGCCGAGGCGAGATAGCCGGCGGCGGTGGAAGCATAGCCGCCAGCCTCGGTGCTGGCTCCCAGAGCCGTGGAATAAGTGCCGCTGGCTGCGGTGGAGAACCCGAGGGTGGTTGAATAATTGCCGCTTGCCGTGGTGGAGTAGCCGAGAGCGGTGGAGTAGTTGCCGCTGGCGTCCGTCGCGTGTCCCAGGGCGGTGGAGAAGATGCCGCTCGCGGTTGTGCTTTCGCCCAGCGCAGTGGAAACGGCGCCGCTGGCCGTCGTCTGGCTGCCCATGGCGGTGGAAGAGGATCCGCTGGCGGTGACAAGGTAGCCGGCCGCGGTCGAAGCATAGCCAGCCTGGGAGCCATAGCCCATCGCGGTGGCATAGTCGGCGGCTACGGTGTTTACCCCTTCCGCCACGGCTCCGAAGCCGGAGGCCAGCGTGTTGCTGCCCGCCGCAAAGGATACCGGGCCGCTGGCAACCGAACTATGCCCCACGGCCGTGGAAGCATAGCCGTCGGCGGTGCTGTGATAGCCCAGCGCGGTGGAGCCGACACCCCCGGCACTGGTGAAATAACCGGCAGCGGTGGAATAGTTGTTGGCAGTCTCGGCGTGGAAGCCCATCGCGGTGGAGTAGTCGCCTGCAGCCTGGCTGGAGACACCAAGCGCGGTGGAATAATCGCCGCCGGCCACGGTGAGAGATCCAAGGGCGGTCGCTGCATAGCCGTTGGCAGTTGTGTGATAGCCGAGCGCGGTGGAGTCAAGTCCGTTGGCGCTCGCCACCGTTCCCAAAGCCACATGCCGGGTATGGACATCAAATAGAGTGGCGTCCTCAACCACCACATTTCCGACCACATGCAGCGGAGCCACCGGCAGGCTGGTGCCAATTCCCACCCAGCCCGCGCTCGCCAGTCCCGCGGACTCCATTCCCAGGCCGAAAATGGTGAAGGCGCTGTTGCCTGAGGCGGTGGCCACCAGATTGGTGCCCGCAAAGGCCAGGCCGTTGGCGCCGCTCAGAAGGTTGGCGCCATTCACGCCATCGGTCGCCGTGGTCAAAAGCACGGGATTGGCGGGGTCGCTCACATCCACCAGCGTCACCGTGCCGGAGCCAAAGGCGGCAATCGCCAGGCGGGTTCCGGAAAAGGCCACCGCGTAAGGGCTGCTCAACGCGTAACCATTTACCCCATTCAGAAGCTCCGCCCGTTTCACCGGGCTGGCCGGGTTGCTGATATCCGCCAGCGTCACCGCGCCGGAGCCGCTGGCGGCAATGGCCAGCAGGGTGCCGGACATGGCCACGGACCGGACGCCAACCAGGTTGGTGAAGCCCCCGGCATTCTGCCGCAATTCACCCAGTTTCTGGGGGCTGGCCGGGTCGCTGACATTGACCAGCGTCACCGAGTTATCGGACGCGGCGCCGATCGCCAGCACATTTCCGGACAGCGCCAGCGAACGCACCCCCGCCAGGTTGGTGAACCCGAACGATCCATCCTTGATCACGCTGCGCAACACCGGCGCGGCGGGATTCGAGATGTCCGCCAGCGTCACGGCGTTGTCGGTAAAGGCACCAATGGCGAGCAGGTTCCCCGTGACGGCCACGGCGGTGGCTCCCGCCAGTTCGTTCCAGCCTGCCACACCATCCCGCAGCTCCGCCAGCTTCACGGGGTTGGCCGGATTCACAGCCGAAAGGATGGTCACGGCGCTGGATACTTGAGCTGCGATCACCAGGTTTGAACCGGACCACGCCAGGCCTTGGGATCCGGAAAGGTTGGTAAATGCGCCGGTGCCATTCTTGATTTGCGACAGGAGGACCGGGGAGGATGGGTTGGCAACATTGACCAGCGTCACCGCGGATGCGGTGGTGGCGCTGACTGCCAGCAAATTGCCCGACACCGCCGGCATCCAGGTGCCCGCAAGGTTCGTGTAGTTGCCGGTGACATCATCCTGCGCCTGGAACAATACGGTGGCGGTGGTGAGCGGCGCTCCAGTGCTGATCTGCAGGCCCGCCGCCGGCGTGCCGGTGCCGATGCCGACGAGACCGTTGGCGGCCACCTGCAAGGCGTTGGTGGGGTTGCCGTCCGGCGCGCCCAGGTAAGTCACCGCGCCCGGCGCCAGCTTGTCCGCCGTGATGCTGCCCGGCGCGAGCGAAAGCGCGCTGATATTGGTCAACCCCGCGCCGCTGCCGGTGAAGGCGCCGGCGATCCGGTTGGCCGGGTTCGTGGCGATGACGATGCCGGTGAAGGCGTTGGTGCCCGTGAAAAGATTGGTGCCGCCGAGGCGGGCAATGTTGGCGGGCAACTGTGCGTCGGACACATTCCCGACCAGGTTGGTGGCGGTGGCGGCCGTCAAGGCGCTGACATTGGTCAACCCCGCGCCGTTGCCGGTGAACGTGCCGGCGAACCGGTTGGCCGGGTTCGTGGCAATGACGATGCTGGTGAAGGTGTTGGTGCCGCTGAAGAGATTGGTGCCGGCGAGGCGGGCGGCGTTGGCCGGCAACTGCGCATCGGACACGTTCCCGACCAGGTTGGTGGCGTTGACAGCCGTCAGCGCGCTGATATTGGTCAACCCCGCGCCGTTGCCGGTGAACACGCCCGCCAGCCGATTGGCCGGGTTCGTGGCAATGAGGCTGCCGGTGAAGGCGTTGGTGCCGCTGAAGAGATTAGTGCCGGCGAGGCGGGCGACGTTGGCCGGCAACTGTGCGTCGGACACATTCCCGACCAGGTTGGTGGCGTTGGCGGCGTTCAAGGCGGAGCCGGTGATGCTGATGTTGGCCGTGCCGGCCCCGATGCCGGCGGCCGGCACGCTGCCAGCCGTCGTGGCGGTCGCCGCTCCGCCCGCATTGGCGGAATAGATGGCATAAGGCGTCGGGGTCAACGCCTGCCGCGGTGAGAGTGTGGCAAAGGCCCCGTTGCCGTTGGTCCGCACGCCGATCTCCAGCCAGCGGCTGGCTCCGTTGAACTGGTTGCCGAAATCCAGCAGGACGGTGAACAGCCCATTGTTCACCGCGGTGGCAGGATAGGCGAGCAAGGCGCCCTGCTGGGCGCCGTTGGCGGCCGCATCGTAAATCGCAAACCGTAAATCATAAATCCCGGAGGCCGGGCCGTTGGCGTCATTCAGCCGGCCCGAATAGGTGAAGGCCGTGCCCTGGGCATGAAGGTTGAGCACGCCGGCCAGGAAGGCGAGGAGCGCGGTGAGAAGCGTGCGGTTCATGGGGCGTTTGGTATTCATTTTGGTATTCATAGCAGTGGTTGCAGGGTCACCTTGTTTCAGTGACGGAGTTGTGGGTGTTGTCGCAATGATGACTTGCGGCGGAGTCAGGGGACGATGGAGTGCAGGCGGAAGAAAGTAGGCGGATCGCCGGGATTAGGATTGATGAGCGCGCCGGCCTCGACCTGCGTCTGGTTGGTCCAGTTTGGCGGCACCGGCGTCCAGTTGCTGATGGACAAGGACATGTCGGAGCTTTTCAAAAGCGTGTGCGCCAAACCGTCGTTCAGATTCCAGGTCACTGCCAGTGAGGGATAGGAATAGGATAGATGGTTGGTGATATACACCACCGGGTGAATGGTGTTGAACGGGTTGGTGATGGCAATGACCTGGTTGGTGATTACAAAGACCGGAACCGGCTTCAGCCACAAGGGCGGCGGATTCAAATCAAACTTGAAAATGGTGCCTTGCCCGGTCCCGCTGCCATCGGCGCTCCCGTAGGCCGTGGTGGTCCCGTACAAAACCTTGTCCACAGCCAGCAGTCCGGCCAGGGGAAGCCCGCCCTCCTTGTCCGCATCAAACCGGTGGAGAACCTTGAAGTCCGTGCCATCCGTATTCACCCGGTAGAGGACGCCATACCCGCCGTTCGCGTAGCCGCCGCCGCCCCATTTGGTCACGCCATAGAGCTTGTTGTCCATCAGCACCAGCTTGCCCACGGGAACCGTGCCGTTGGTGTATTGCGTGCCGCTCCCAAAGTCATTGATGAACGTATGCAAGACCTGGAAAACGTCATTCTGAATGTCGTAGCGATACACGGTGCCGGCCGTATTGGTGCCCTCTCCGGCGGTGACGCCATACATCACGTAGCTGCCAAAGCCGCCGGTCAGGACACCACTGCCGGCAGGGTAAGCCCCGTCAGCTCCCCCGGTGAATTTGTGATAGTGGAAAAAGGTTCCTCCCTCGGATACGCCATAAATTGAACCGTAAGCGCTCCCGCCCCACCAAAGGTGTTCATGGCATTGGTCGGCACCAAGACCAGGTCGTAGGCGGGCGCGACGACCGGGTCCGGGACATACTTCTGAAACGTGCTCAGCACTTGAAATTCGCCGCCATTGGTGCCGATAACAAACTGGGTGCCCCCGGCAGCGACATACTCGTGGTCGAGGCGGTTGTCTCCGCCGTCATAAAAGCACGACCCGTAAAGGAACCCGTTCGTCAGGAACAGCCGGCTGCCGGGGTAAGAGCCGTCATGAAAGTCAATAAAGTGGTGCATGACCTGGTAATCCGCCCCGTTCGTGCCCGCCTTGTACAACGCCCCGCGCCCGGCCGCCCCGCCTCCTTCCGTGGCCCCATAAATGGCCCCATCCGCCACCGTCAGGCCGCCCATCGGGGCTGACCCGTCCGCCGTCACGTCCAGATTCGTGGGATTCACATTGAGGGGGGCGAAATGATGGAGAACCTGGTAGTTGGCCCCGGTCGCATCCACCCTGAATGCGGTGCCGCCATTGTTGGTGCCGCCCTTGACGGTGATCCCGTATAGGACGCCGTCATTCAAGGTGAGCGTGGCCGAGGGTGTAACCCCGTCAACCCCGTCCGGCAAGAACCGGTGGAGCACCGTGAACGTTTGCGCCGGCACAGGCGCCGCCGCGAGCAGGGCCATGAGTAATAGCCCGGCTCCCGGAAGCGTTGTAGTCAAGGAATTCGATGGTTTGGGGAACATAGGCTTTCAAATAAGGGCTTATCAGTTATAGTATAGTTTGGCTTATGCTACATTTCCGGCCGGGCCATGTCAACGGCCTCGGCCGGCGTGACAGGGCCATAATGAGAATTGCTGCCGGCGTGCGCGGCCATTCTCATCCTGCCCCATCGGACCGGTGTGTCCGCCACTTGAATGGTGAAACAATGGGGGCGGGGGGTAAACGCGGCGGCCGGTGCCGCCCGCATCGCAAAGCCCCGGCGCGGAGGGCCGGCTCCCGCGGGAGCCGGCCTTAATGATTACCGGCTTAGTAGCAATAGCCATTGGAGCCAAACCAGCAGCTCCCGGCGTCCACCCAGATCGGGCTGCTGTCGCCCTGGCCATTATTGACCTTCCAGTAGCGCTGGGTATCCCAGGTGATTCCCCAACTGGTGTAGGTGCGGTACTTATAGCCGTAAGCCAGGGGATAGTGTTCGTAATAGCCCGTGCCCACAAGGGCCGGACGGGCGTAGTCCCGGATTGACTGGATGGCCTTGTTCCGCGGTCCGGATGAAAGATAGGGGACGTTCCAGGTGGTGGAGATGCTGATATGCGCGCCCTGGTGGCCGGCCCACCGGTATCCCTGGTCCATCTGCCACGGGTTGGTGGCAGCCTGGTTGCCGACGCAATAGGTGCCGACCCAGCCAAAAACGTATTGGATGCAGGAATCCACATAGCTGTTATCGTACATCGGCGTGCTGCCGGAGCCGCCAATCAGGCTGGTCACGCCGTGGCCATCCCAGTATCCGTAAAGCATCGCCCACGCCGTGGGTCCGCATCCGCTCCAGCCGGCCGAGCAACAGCCCGAGAGAGCCCATTCCTGCGAATAGCGTTTCTGGTCGTCCCAACTCCCCGCGTAATAAGTGGCCCAGCTCCCCCACCCTTTGGCCTGCTTGGGCGCCGACCCCACCTGGATCACAAAGCTGTCCCCGTCGCCACCCGCGTAGAAGACGCGCAGCAACGTGCCACCGATCTTCAGGCCGGTCGCCTTCAGCCCCGGCTGGCCGGGGACTATTTGCAGGCTGACGATTCCCGGATCCTCGACGTCGAATCGGACGATGGGTTTTGCGTTCAGAATGTTGGTATCAACTTGCAGGCTCACCTCGATCAGGGCCGGCGGAGTGCCGTCCCGAAGTTGCCAGGCCGCTTTGGCGGCGATGGCCTGGAAGCCCCGCAGTTTCTGGTATAGCGGCGCATTCAAGTAGGCTTCCTTGAACTGGGCAAAACTGTTGAAGGGAGCCCCCGAGAAGTTCGGAATGTCAGGGCCAGCCACAGGGATTCCGTCCTGCACCACGCTTTCCGTCCGGTTCGTTGCAAAATCCAGGATCGCATCCGGGAACTGGACGGGCATAACGCCCAGATTGGCCACCGCTTCGCCCTTGGCATTCTCCGCCACCAGGACCGCCTGGCTGTAGCGCACCGCCTTGACCTGTGAGGTCTTCGCCAGGCTCCGCAGCTTCTCCACCCGCGTGAGGCCCTCGGTGCTGAACTCCGGTATCGGCATATCCTGGCGGGTGAGGGAAACAAGGATAAAACCCAGGTCGGTTTTCTGGTCCAGGGGCGGGCTGTTGAACGGGCCTGCCGCGCCGGCCTGCGGGGCGCGGCGGATTACCTTGAACTCGAGATAGGCGGGAGTATTGCCGCCATTAACGGCAGGGTTGTAAACCGGATAAACCACCGGGCCCAGCATCGCATTCTGCCAATCATCCTCCCCGCAGTTGCTCAAATGATCCTGCGCTATGGCCACCGCCTCCTGGGAAACTTCAGCCAGGGCAAAGCCCGCCGGGATGCCGGACGGATCGGTTCTTTGGATTCGCAGGCGATAGAAAGCGGTTCCGGTATCCGCGGCATCCATCAGGCCACCCTCCGGGGTGGTCGCAAGGTTGCCGGCGGGCACATCCTGCCAGGCTTCGCCAACGCCATTGGATTTCTCCAGGTGCACCACCGGCACCGCCCCCTGAACACACACAGCCGCTGTCAGGCATGATGCGGCGATAACAAGGGTTGGCAGGCTTGCTCTCATGAAGGAAGGTTTGTCTTTCGTAATCTCTGTCATTGGTCTGTCGGACATAGGTTCTCAAATAAGTTGTTATCAATTATATTCTAGTGGAGCTTATCTTAATTGCCTTGCCCGCCCCTGTCAATAGCGTTTGCCCGAGTGGCGGCGCGCGGGGTGATAGAATCTGTGCCACCGCCGGAAGTTACAGCCGCCCTCATGGATTGCCCCCTCGGTTCTCCACATCACGCATCACGCATCACGCATCCCGTTTCACGTTCCACGCGTTCAAGGCTTGCGCCACCAGCAACCGTCCACTAGTAATAACACGTCTTCGGCCCGGGACAGCGTGTCCTGGCAAGACCGTGGTCAATATGCGCGTTTGATTCGGACAACTGTGTTATGAAAAAGCTATCTCAGCTCCTCATCTGCTCCTCGCTACTGATTGGTTTGCCGGCTGCCAGCCTGTCCGCCCGGGCGGCGGGTTTCGACGGGCTCGACCTCAACCTCGGCAATCTCTACCGCACGTCGAAGGCGCAGTCGCGCTCGATCAGCCCCGAGAACTTCACGGGCGAGAAAGGCAAGGCTGGCATGGCCACCGAAGGCACCGGGAAGAACTGCGCGCGCGATCTCGGGCAGGGGTGGAAGATTTCCCCGTCGGTCCGCATCAAGGCCAAGACCACCTTCCTGATGGGCGAGATCAAGGGGCCCGGCGCCATCCAACAAATCTGGATGACCCCCGCCGGCAATTGGCGGCATGCGATCATCCGCTTCTACTGGGACGATGAACTCACCCCCTCGGTCGAGTGCCCGGTGGGCGATTTCTTCGCGTGCGGTTGGGACAAATACTGCCAGATCAACTCGCTTGCGGTGTGCGTGAACCCCGGCAGCGCCTTCAACTGCTATTGGACCATGCCCTTCCGCAAGAAGGCCCGCATCACCATGGAGAACATGGACGAGAAGGACATGACGCTCTACTACCAGATCAATTATACGCTGACCAGCGTGCCCAGGGACGCGGGCTACTTCCACGCGCAGTTCCGCCATGAGTCCCCGCTCCAGCAGAAGGGCCTTTATACCATCCTCGACGGCGTGGCAGGCAAGGGCCAGTACGTCGGCACCTACCTGGCCTGGGAAGTGCACAGCCCGGGCTGGTGGGGCGAGGGCGAAATCAAGTTCTTCATGGACGGCGACAAGCAGTTCCCGACGATCTGCGGCACCGGGACGGAGGACTACTTCTGCGGCTCCTACAACTTCGAGAACCGCGAGACCAAGAAATACCAGGTGTTCTCGACCCCCTACGCCGGCCTGGCGCAAGTGCTGCCGCCGGACGAGATTTACAAGCCCGGCCAGCGCTTCGGCCTGTATCGCTGGCACATCACCGACCCGGTGCGCTTCGACAAAGACCTCAAGGTGACCATCCAAGCGCTGGGCTGGCAGGAGAAGGGGAAATACCTCCAACTGGATGACGACATCGCCTCCGTCGCCTACTGGTACCAGAAGGAACCGCACGCAAAGTTTCCCACCCTGACGCCCCGGAAGTAAAGGCGCTGCGCACCACGGGCAGCATCTATTGCCATGACTAAATCGCAAATGCTCTCGCGACGCAACTTCATCAGGACCACCGGCCTGGCCCTCTCGGCCGGGGCGCTGAGCCTGGAAACCGCGCTGCTCGCGGCGCCGAAGAGCAAATGGCCCGTCGGCTGCCGCGACATCCATCTCAAAGCCGCCGGAAAACCCGATAGCTGGGCCTGCATGAAGGCCCTGGGTGCGGAGTGCACGGAGGTGCAGGTCAATCTGGACCTGGACTGTCCCAACCTCTTCCACCCGGACCGCCGCTATACCCTGGCCACCGATGACGGCATCCGGACCCTGAAAGACGACCTGGCGGCGAGCGGCTGCCGCATCAGCGCGTTCATGATGTCGAACCACCTGGATGAGCAGTTGGACAAGGAGTTGGAATGGACCCGCAAGCTGGTGCCCGCTGCCCAGGCGCTGGGCGTCGATGTCATTCGCATTGATGTGGTGCCGCGCAAGCTCGGCGGGGAGGCATTCCTGCCCTTCGCCATTGACGCCTGCAAGAGTCTTTGCCAGATCGCGGCCGGCACGCGTGTCCGCTACGGCGTCGAGAACCACGGCAAGATCACCAACGACCCGCAGTTCCTGGAGAAGCTCTTCGCCGGCGTCGGCTCGCCCAAGCTGGGACTGACGCTGGACTGCGCGAACTTCTACTGGTGGGGCCACCCCGTCAACGACCTGTATGCCATCTGGGAGAAGTTCGCACCCCGGGTTGTCCACACGCACTGTAAGAGCATCCGCTACCCGGAGGACAAGAAGAACATCCGGCGCGATATGGGCTGGGAATACGGCAAATACAATTGCCCGATCTACGTGGGCGACATTGATTTCTCGCGCATCGTCAGGATCCTGCGCAAGGCGAACTATCGGGGCGACCTGTGCGTGGAGGACGAATCTCTGGGCAAGTATCCGGCCACCGAGCAGGCAGAGATTCTGCGCAAGGAAATTGCGTTCTTGAAGAAGCTGGTATAGCCGCCAGGGGATTGGGAGGTTGAAACCCGCCGGTCCGGCTGCATAATGGCCGCAATCATGTATTGCATCAACATCACCGGAGAAGCCGTATGAGATTATTGTGCGCATTTGTCATTCTGTGTGCCGTGGCGACAGCGGCTGTGGGCGCGGCGAGCCCGCCCAATGTCATCATCCTGCTGGCGGATGACATGGGCAACGGCGACCCCGGTTGTTACGGGGCCAAGGACATCAAGACACCCAACATTGATTCGCTGGCCGCCTCGGGCATTAGCTTCACCAGCTATTATGCCGCGGCGCCGATTTGCTCGCCCTCCCGGGCGGGCATGATCACGGGCCGCTATCCGATGCGGGCGGGCATGTCCCCCAACAAGAATATCGGCTCGGCCATGGGCGAGCCCGGCGTCCCGACGCGCGAGATCACGATCGCCGAGCTGGCGAAGACCCAGGGCTACGCGACGGCCGTATTCGGCAAGTGGCACCTGGGATCCATCCCCGAATGCCAGCCGAATTCGCAAGGATTCGACCTGTTCGTCGGACACCATGCCAGTTGCGTGGATTGCTTCTCCCACATGTATTACGCCAGCGAGCCGTGGTATCACGATCTCTACCATAACCGCGACGAGGTGTTCGAGGACGGCGCGCACATGACCGACATCATCACGCGCGAGACGCTCCGGTTCATCGAGGCGCATCGCAAACAGCCGTTCCTGATCTACGCCGCCTACAACACGCCCCATTACCCGATGGTCGCACAGGCCAAGTACATGAAGATGTACGAGCACCTGCCGATGCCCCGGCGGGTGGCGGCTGCGCTGTGTGCGGGGATAGATGACTCGGTCGGCCAGATCCGGAACCGCCTGCGCAAGCTCGGGCTGCTCGACAACACCGTCGTGTTCTTCGCCAGCGATAACGGCGCTCCCACCCCTTCCAAGCGGGGTGAAGGCGGCTGCAACAACGCCCCATATCGCGAATACAAGACCAGCCTCTTCGAGGGAGGCATCCGCCTGCCCGGCATGGTGAGCTGGCCGGCCAAGGTGCCCGCCGGCGTGGTCTGCGATCAGCCGGTCATTGGGCTGGATATCTTTACTACGGCCGCCCAGGCAATGGGCGCCGAGCTGCCCAAGGACCGCACCATTGACGGACGAAGCTGGTTTCCGCTCTTCAAGAACCCGGATGGGCCCATCCACGACGCCCTCTTCTTCGAGTGGGCCGGCCAGCATGCTGTCCGCTCCGGCAAATGGAAGTATGTGGAGAACGGGTTCATCAACATGGAGCAGTCGCGGAAGAACCGTGCGACAGGGGCCGATGCCGTGTATCTCGCCGACGTGGTGGCCGATCCAGGCGAGAAGAAGAACGTGCGGGAGCAATTCCCGGAAGTGGCCGCGAAGCTCGGCAAGCTGCACGAGCAATGGCGGGCCGGAATTGCCAAAGACCCGACAGCCTCACCCGACTTCATGAAAGATTCCACCAAGAGCGGGCAGGATTGATGGACGGGCTTGGCGCCTGCTTGCGGTTGATAACGCCGCCAGCGGGAAACCATCCCGCTGTTACAGGTTGCCCATGAACTCCAACTCTGCGGAACCTTCCTCGCCGGTCTCCGCGACCGGCGTTACTGGGTGAAGGGCACCAGCAACGTCAGCGGCTTGTCCTCGTGCTGCCGGTAGATCAGAAAGTCCCGGTCGAGCGTGAAGACGCGCGCGCCGGGTGTGGTTTCCGCCAAGGCAACCAAGCAGGCGTCGGCGAAGGACATCGGCACGCTGGCGTATCGTTCCATAAGCTCGAGGGCGCGGAGGATCGCCGTTTCATCCAGCGCGACATGCCGCACAAAACCGCTCTCAATCCAGAGACGCACTTGCCGACGGGCGGGCGCATGGCTCTCCAGCAGGAAGCAGGCTTCCGTCAGCACAGGCTCGCATACCACCAGAGGAGGCGTCAAACCGCGCATGCGGTTGGTGGCCCATCCATGATACTGCTCATCCTTGTCCAGCAGAGCCACCAGCGGTCCCGTGTCCAGCAGCTTTACCTCCGCCATTGGCCGAAACCCTCCATGTATTTGGGATTCGTGCCAAGGTCACGCACCCCGCTATGGACGCACCCAAAGCCATCCTTCATCAAATCATACAGGCTCGTCCCATCTGCGGTCCGCTCCGCCGCGGGCGATGGCAGCACCTTTTCCAGCGCCGCGCACACGAGTTGGGCGGGCGGAACGTGCGTTTGCGCGCTCGTCGCCTCCAGCCGGGCCGCGAGGTCGGCCGGCAATTCAATTGTCAGAGTGCTCACGTCCCGAATGTGCCACAGCGCCGGGGGCGTGCAAAGGGAGAACTATTTCAGGGAGTGCCTGATGGAGAACCAGGCGTTTGCCCACCGGCTGCGCGATTTCGCCGCTGACGCCGCTCGCCAACCTGAAGGCGATGGCGGAAACGGTGCGGACAGTGTATTAGTGTCCGGTGAATGGCTTTGTAATTATGCGCAAACTAATGCTGTGCGGTTTTATTGTGGCGGCCCTGGCCGCCGTCAACGCGGCCGAGCCGGTCTCCCCGCCGGCAGGGGGGTCCGTCGCGGGCAAGAAGTTGATCGAGTTCGGGTGGGACGAGCCTGACACGGGCTTCATGCGCAAGCACGCCGCGCAGATGGATGCAACGCCGTTCGACGGATGCGTCTATCACCTGCGCTACCTGCAACCCGACGGCAAGGATGCCGACTTCATCTGGTCCTGCTGGGGCAAAAGGGCGTTTACCATCGGGGAGGTCCAGCACGCCATCAACGACTTGAAGGCGACCCACTTCAAGCGCCTACGGCACAACTTCCTGCGGTTCAATGTCACCCCCGGCAACCTGGATTGGTTTGACGACTACTCGGCGGTGATCGGCAACGCGCGCCTGGCCGCCCGGGTGGCCCGGGAGGGCGGGGTCGGCATCCTGTTCGACACCGAACAGTACAGCGCCCAACTCTTCGATTACCGCAAGGCGACCAACGCCTCGACCAAGACGTGGGAACAGTATGCCGCCAAGGCCCACGAGCGGGGTCGCGAGTTCATGGAGGCTTTCCAGGAGAGCTTCCCCGGGCTGAAGGTGCTGATGACCTTCGGCTACGGTGCGCCCTGGCAGGAGAGCGATGCAGGCAAGCACCCGCTCCGCGAATGCACTTACGGGCTGCTCTCGCCATTCCTCGACGGCATGATCGAGGCCGCGAAGGGCGGCTCACAGCTCATTGACGGGTGGGAGTCCGCCTACAGCTACTTCGAGGAGAAGAAGTTCCGGAAAGCCCGCAAGATGATCCACCAGGATGTCCTGGCCATGGTGGGCAACCGCGAGAAGTACACGAAGGTCTTCTCCGCCTCGTTCGGCTTGTGGATGGACTATCAGTGGAAGGAGCGGGGCTGGAACGTGGAACATCCCGAGCTGAACTTCCAGCCGCCGGACAAGTTTGAGGGTGTCGTCCGCACTGCCCTCCAGTACGCCGACGAATACGTGTGGATCTACACAGAAGAGCCCCGCTGGTGGTCGGACTCCGGCGGTCCCGTCAAGCTGCCGCCCGCCTACGATGCGGCGATCCGGCGGGCCGCCTCAGTGCCCGCAAAATAGCCCGCGCCCGCTGAGCACCGTTCGCGGCTATTTGCTCCCCGGCTTGACGGCGGCAATGCGTGCCAGGTCCGGGGGCAGCTTGTCCGCCTCGAAGGTCTCGACTTGCAGGGAAATCAGGCTGAATGTCGGGACGCCGAAGCTGACCGTGCCACCGGAACGATCCACCGCCATTGCGATTCCGGCGATCTGCCCGCCGTGGGCCCGCACAATGTCAATGGTCTCCTGGACCCGCCCGCCCTTGGTCACGACATCCTCCACCACCAGGATCTTTTCACCCGGGGCGATCTTGAATCCACGCCGCAGGACGAGCTTGCCGTCGTCCTTCTCGGCAAAGATAAAGCGCAGGCCGAGCTGCCGCGCCACTTCCTGGCCGAGCACCAGCCCGCCCATTGCCGGCGACACCACGGTAACCGCGCCAAGGTGGCGGGCTTTGCCTGCCAGTTCGGCGCCCAGTCGCTCCACCACGGGCATTTGTTGCAGGGCGAGGGCGCATTGAAAGTATTGGCGGCTGTGCAGCCCGCTGCGGAGCACAAAATGCCCGTCCAGGAGCGCCCCGCTGCCGCGAAATATCTGAAGAACTTCACTCTCGGTCATGTGGAGAGGGTAGAGGGAGTTAAGGGCCGGGGGCAAGAATGCTCGGTCGCGACTTGGCGCTTTAACCCGCCAGGCTCATGTGTAGAATGCCACCGCCTGTTACCTGTTATGAACAAAGCCAACATCCTCTTTGCCGCGGCGGCGCTTGCGCTGCCGGGAATCACCTCCACCGTTGCCGCCGCCGGAACCCCCGGCCGGATCGGGGTCTATGCACGCCTTTATGATGAGTCCGCTTCCCGCGAAAAGCTGCAGGAGGCGATGAAGCTCATCAAGGGCGCGGGGATTGACTTCATCTTCGCATCCGCCAAGGGTTCCACGATCTATTGGGACAGCCAGGTCGCGCCCCCGGAGCTGGTCAAGGACCGGGGCTACATGGCGCGGATCGTCCAATATGCCCATGCGGAAGGATTGAAGGTGTATCCCGTCGTTTGTGTTGCGACTGAAGGAGGCGAGGCTGCGCCGAACGCGCTCCTGAAACGCGAACCCTCCTGGTCGTTCTTCTACGATGGCGCCCGGCGCGGTTACATAGATCCGGGCAATCCCGAGGCGCGCCGCTACGAGGTCTCCCTGATCAGCGAGCTGGTCAGCAAGTACGATGTGGACGGCCTCAGCCTGGACTACTGCCGCTGCCCCAACCGCGTGGGTTACACAGACTCCGGCCGAGCCGAGTTCCTGAAGAAGCACAACGTGGACCTGGCCAGGATCGCCGGCGCCGGCTCCGAGGCTCTGGACACGGAGGGCGGGAAGAAGGCGACGAATTCAATCGCTGTCTCGGCGCGCGCCAACCCAATCTGGCCCGAGTGGCAGAAGTGGAAGACCGCGCAGATCAACACCCTGACGCGCGAAATCCGCGCCGCGGTGAACAAGGCCAAGCCCGGCCTGCCCATATCGAGCTACGTCTGGGGCTACCACACCTACACGAACCGGTCGGAGGTCTCCCAGGACTGGGTTACGTGGATCAATGAAGGGCTGCTGGACTGGATCAATCCCTCGGGTTACCGCTACACGGATGCCTCGTTCCTCGAAGCCGCGCGCCTCAACCGGGAGCATGTCCCCAAAGGGTTTCCCTACTACATCACCATCGGCGTCAAGACCAGCCACGGCTCGCTCAAGGACGCCGCCGAGATTCGCAAGCAGATGACGATGGCCCGCCAGTGCGGCGCGGACGGGCTGGTCTTCTTCACCTGGGAAGCCCTGCGCCCGTTTGCCAAGGAGCTGGCGGGAGACATTAAGGCCTTCGGGCGAGAGGAATAGTAGCGCTGCCTTTAACCACCAACATGCGCGTGCCGTAAGGCTCGAGCTTCAGCGGGATCTGGGATGGTGCCTGGTCCCAGCGCTGCACTTCGGTCCGGTCGGCCCGGTAGAGCCGCGCGCCCTTGCCGCCGGGCC
>JAPLUA010000069.1 GCA_026397855.1 Verrucomicrobiota bacterium
GCTCCCATCACCCAAAGCCTCAGCATCAATCCCTGACCGATTTCCAATCCGCTATGGGCGAAGACAACCTGACCAAGGCAATGGCATTCGTTACCCACCAACACCCCAAACTATGAAAAGCCCTTCATGCATACGCGCTGACTCCCAAGCTCCATCCCGCTTTGACAATTGCTCCGACCGGGAATCTGGACTATTCTAAAGGCTGGTATGAATTGCTGGATTATCCTACTCACACCCGGGGCGGTTTTCCTCCTCGGGGGAGCGCCCATGCGCGGAGCCAACTCGAGTTACGACAGACGGAACACACCATGAAATTGAAACTCCTTCCCTCCTTTTTGGCCGGCGCCCTGGCGCTGGTTCCTGCGATGCAGGCTGAACAGGGCGGCACGGGACATTACCAGTCCGGCGCCACGGCCTCGTTCATTGACGCGCTGCCCGACAAACCCGGGTGGATTGTCGAAAGCCTGTTCATGAATTACAACGGCACCTACGGGGTGTCGCGAGGACTGCCCTACGGCGACAATATCGCCCTGGATGTGAGCGCCAACGCCAGCGCCGAATCTCTCCTGCTCATGTATTCCCCGTCGTTTCACATTCTCGGAGGCAGCCCATCGTTCGCGGTGGCGGTTCCCTATGTCTGGATGAATGTCAGGGCGAGCACAACGATTGACAGCCATGACGTGGCCCATCGCGCCGGGCGGTCGGACAGCGACAACGGGATCGGCGACATCGAGTTCTGGCCGCTCATGCTCGGCTGGGCCAAGAATGACTTCAAGTATGACGTGCGCTGCGGGGTTTACGCGCCAAGCGGCGCATACGACAGCTCCAAGCTCGCCAACACGGGGCTCGGCTACTGGACGATCGAACCGGAAGTCACCTTCAGCTACATGAGCGCCAAGAGCCCGTGGAGCAGCAAGATCGGCACGGAGGTCAGCCTCTTCGCCGGGCTGGATTTCAACACGGAGAACACGGATGCGAATTACCAGTCCGGGAACATCTTCCACCTCGACTGCACCCTGGCGCAGCACATGGAGTTGATGGGCGGCATGGCCGGCCTGGGAGCCAACGGCTTTTACTACCAGCAGATCAGCGGCGACAGCGGCACCGGCGCCCGGCTGGGCAGCTTCGAGGCCCGTGCCTGCGGGGTCGGCCCGGTGATTTCCTACGCGCACCCGATCCGCAAGACCGAACTCGTGATCGAAGCCAAATGGCTGCCGCAACTGAACACCGAGAACACCACCAAGGGCGACTACGTCTGGGTCAAGGTCGGACTGCTGTTTTAATCCCTAAAATCTGTCATGTTACGCAGAACCCGGTGGAAGCCATGGTGAGCGTCCCCTTCCAGAACAACTTCAACTTCGGCATGGGGCCGGACAAGGAAATGGGATACAATCTCAATATCCAGCCCGTGGTCCCGCTGACGCTGAGTTCGAACTGGAACTACATCGTGCGCCCGATTCTGCCGATCCTGGATATTCCCCTGGGAGGCGGCCGCCGCAAGTCCGGCCTGGGGGATCTGACACTGGAGACCTTCTTCACCCCCAGCAACGCCAAGTCGTTTATCTGGGGCGTGGGCCCCATGGCGATCTTCCCGACCGCCACCGAAAGGGAATTGGGCAATGGCCAATGGGACCTGGGCCCGGCCGCAGTCGGTGTTTACATGCACGGGCCCTGGGTCCTGGGGGCGCTGGTGACCCAAGGGTGGTCGGTGGCCGGCGAGAGCGGTCGCCCGGGCACCGCGCCGTTCAGCGTGCAGCCGTTCATCAACTACAACCTGCCGCACGGGTGGGCCATCACCACGGCTCCGACCTACACGGCAGACTGGCGATCCGACGCCAATAACGCCTGGACGCTGCCGGTGGGCGGCGGGATTTCCCGCACCCTGCTGGTGGGCAAACAGCCGCTGAGCCTCGCGCTCGTGGCTTACTACAACGTGGACAAGCCGAGATTCCAGGCGGATTACCAGATCCGGTTTGCCGTGACGTTCATGTTCCCGGCCAAGTGATTTATGAAAGCAAACTATAGCATCTCATCAACCGTCGCATCCGACCGCCAGCAGCGCCTTGGGAAACGCATTCGGCATCAAATGTTGTGCCTCGCTGCAATACCGCTAATGGCATCCAGCGCATCCTTTGCCTGCTCGTATGTGGAGGTCGAGGCCAAGGACGGCACCAAAGTCGTCGGGCGCTCGATCGAGTGGGGCTTCCCCATGGAATACACGTTCGGCGTGGTTCCCAGAGGGCAGACCTTCACGGCCAGCTACCCGGCTGACAAAGTGTCCAAGGATTACAAGGCATTGACCTGGGTCAGCAAGTATGCCTATGCCGGGGTTGGCGTGACGGTCCAGGCGGGGCTCGATTCGGCGCAGAATGAGGCGGGGCTAAATATGGAAGGGTTGAATCTGCCGGGCTTCACCGAGTTTCAGCAGGTCACGCCCGATTCCAAGTCCGTGCTGGCGCTTTCCGACCTCGGGGACTGGCTCATGGGCAACTTTGCGACCGTGCAGGAAGTGAAAGAGGCGCTGCCCAAATGCACCGTCTGGACGCCGGCAGTGTCCAGCGAGGGAAGCGCGACGATCCACCTCGCCATCACGGACCGGAAGGGAGCGGGAATCGTGGTGGAGTACGTGAAGGGCCAGTTGAATATCCATGACAATGTCACGCACACGATGGCCAACAGCCCCCCGTATGACTGGCACCTGACGAACCTGAGGAATTACATGACCCTGACCAACAGGGACCTGATCTCCGTGGGACAGGGCGGTTTGGCGCTGCACCAGCTCAGCACGGGGGACGGGATGACCGGGCTGCCCGGCGACTTCAAGTCCGTATCGCGGTTCCTCAAGCTGACCCTGATGCGAGCGTATGCCGCGCCCGTGGATACGGCCGCCGAGGCTTATTCCCTGGCCGGGCACATTATCAATACCGTGGATATTCCCCGCGGCTCTGTGAATTCCGGCGAGTTCGAAGGCAAGCCGATGCTGGAGACGGCGCAGGTGACCCTGGTAAAGGACCTCAGCAATAACAAGTTGTTCGTGTCTGACTACGCGCACCGCCTGAATTACCTGCTGGTTGACCTGAACAAGTTCTTCAAGGCGAACAAGAAGGTCGGGCCCGTTCTGTTCTCAAAGTTCATGGAGCAACCGCCGATTGATGTGACAGACCAGATAATGCAGGCCCGGTAAGAATCCCGGGGAAGCAGCTCGCCCCAGGATTTCAAAACCAATGATTACAAGAATCTCCAGGTGGATGGCAGTTGCCGGCTTAGTGGCTTCGCCGCTTGCCCTTGCGGCCCAGCCGGACGTGCTCTTCTTCAACGGAAAGATTGCCACGCTCGACGCCGCGGAAAGCAGGGTTGAAGCCGTCGCCATCAAAGACGGCAGGATTCTCAAGGTTGGGAGCAACTCCAAGATGCGGGCCCTGGCGGGAGCAGGAACCCGTC
This sequence comes from Verrucomicrobiota bacterium, assembly GCA_026397855.1. Classification (GTDB taxonomy): domain Bacteria; phylum Verrucomicrobiota; class Verrucomicrobiia; order Limisphaerales; family UBA8199; genus JAPLUA01. The sequence continues at coordinate 3,442 of JAPLUA010000069.1, forward strand.
TGATTGACCTCGGCGGAAAGACCGTGGTGCCCGGGCTGATTGACGCCCACTGCCACCCGATGGAAGCGGTCATGATGAAAGAGACCTTCGTCAACTGCCGCTATCCGGAAACCGCCTCGGTCGCACAGGCGCTCGATCATATCGCCGCCTGGGTGGCGAAGACCCCCAAGGGGCAGTGGATATTCGCGGCGTGCGTCTCCGCCAGCGAGGATAAGTTCGCGGAGAAGCGCATGCCGACCAAGGCCGAACTGGACCTGGCGTCGCCCGATAATCCCCTGCTGGTCGGCAACGGCACCCACATGGGGATAGCCAATTCGGCGGCCTTGAAAACACTGGGGATTACCAATGGTGTCCGCAAACTGCCACACGGCGGCTCGGCGATTCTGGACGCGCGCGGCGAACCGACCGGGGTGCTGACCGATTGCCAGGCCGATGTGCCTACCACGCCGACGCTGGCCCAGCTTGAACATTACTACACGCGCGGCATCGAAGACATCTGGAGCCCTTACGGCTTCACCTCCCTGATGGCGATTACACCGGCACCGGCGTACCCGGTCCTGCAAAAGATCGCGCAGTCCAAGGCGGCCCCCAGGATCCGCTACACCGTCTCGATCTGGACCTCGGCCGACGGGCAGAGCCTGCCGAAGGATCTCAGCCAGTTCCGGATGCCGAAAGGCGCCGACCCGGCCTACTACCGGTTTGGCGCGATCAAGACCTGGATAGACGGCGAGAACGATTGCCGGACCGGCTTCATGTACCAGCCCTACGTGGGACACCAGGACACCGATCCTCCGGGCGGGTTGGGTTCGCTGGTGACACCGCAGCCGCAAGCCGATCGTTTTGTCCAGGTCGCCCTCGATAACGGAGTCATACCCATGCTACACTGTTCGGGCGATGCCGGCATGGACATCGGCCTAAACGCGTATGCCGGGCAGGTCCGGGCCGGGACGCCCCCCGCGATCGTGCGCATCGAGCATTTCGGCATGTTCCAGTTGACGGACAAGCAGTTAAGCCGCGCGAAGGAACTGCGTTCGAAGGGGCTCCGGGTCTCGGTCCAGCCGACGTGGCTCCTGGACCTGGTGAAGGCCGACTATGAGAACATGGGGCCGGAGCGGACGCGCACCGGGTTCATGTTCCGCTCCATGATTGACGCGGGCCTCGAACCGGCAGCCGGCACCGATGTAACCGGCATTTACCTCGACAACGTCAATCCCTTCCTCGCGATCTACGCGGCCGTAACACGCAACTCCGACCGCGGCATCTTCATGCCAGAGCAGGCGGTCACGGTCACAGAAGCGCTCAAGATGTGGACGGTTTGGGCCGCCCGGTCCATGGGCGAGGGCGACCTGAAGGGCACCCTGGAACCGGGCAAGTATGCCGACCTGACCGTGCTTTCCGATGACATCTTCACCATGCCGAAGCCGGGCCTGAAGAACGTCAAAACCCTCAAGACAATTGTCGCAGGCAAGGTGGTTTACGAGGCGAAGTAATCTCCGTTCGGAATTATCGCCAACGATCTGCTCTTGTCTTAAGGCCGCCTCCTCTCCCCTGCCTGCATCAACTCTCGTACCAGCGCGGGAACACCATCCCGAACTCATGCCCGCCACCCAGCGCGTTGTGCAGCATGCGGCGCAGATGGACCTGCGCGCCGCGGACCGCCAGCCGCCATTGCACGCGGCGACGGCGCGCGTCCCCCGGCAGCAGGCCGCGGAGATAGCCCCGCACGCGCGTCCACGGCCAATGGGTCAGCAGCGACCAGAGCAGCGCGCGCTCCAGCTCAGCGTGCCGGCCATGCGGCCGGCCGGTGGGCAGGAAGTTGTATTCCCGGAAGCTCTCGCCGGTGGGGTCCCATAACTCCGTGCGCCACTCCGATGTCCCCGGCAGCGGGGTGAGGGGGATGAAGAAGAACTGGTCCAGATCCAGCTCGCTCACAAAGCGGTGGATGGCCCGGATCGTGCGGGGCGAGTCGCCGGGCAGGCCATAGATAAACGAGCCGATGGCCAGCACTTCGGGGAATTGCGAGCGCAGGATGTGCAGCGCCTCGCGCGCGTGCTCCACACCGCTGGTCTTGTGCAGCGAGGAAAGACTCTCGCCGTCCGGGCGCTCGATGCCTAGATAGACTTCGTTCAGGCCGGAACGGACGCAATGAGCCAGCGCGCCGGAGTGGGCATCGCGGACCATGGCGTCGGTGCGCACCCAGGCGCTTTGGCCGACGTGAATGCCATCACGCAGCAGCAGCTCCGCCAACTGGCCCGGAACACGCGCATCGGCATTGAAGCACGGATCCACCCAGCCCAGGTAGCCCCGATGATAGCGGTGTACGAGCAGCCGGATTTCCTCCAGGAGCCGCTCCGGGGATTTGACGCGCAATTGCGGCACGAGCCGGTCCCCGGCGAAGCGGCCCATCTGGCGCCAGAGCACACAGAAATCGCAGGAGCCAAAGCAGCCGCGCCCGAGCTCGATGGCGGCCAGGCGCGGGTGATTGACGCTCCGCGCGCCGTAGCGATCCATCGGCAGCAGGTCATAGGCAGGCAACGGCAGCGTATCGAGGTCCGATACCAGTTGCCGCGGAGGGGTGGTGACGACTTCGCCCGAATTGGCGTAACGCAGATTTGTAATCTGCTGTATCGCCGATTTGCAATCGGCTGAGCGCTCGTCCCGCGCAGGCGCATTGGTCTCGTCCGGGCGCTCGCAGGTTGAAAACCTGCGATACGGCAGATTGAAAATCTGCGTTACCTGGTCGGGGGCGGGCTCTCCTGCCAGGAATGAGATGCCATTTACTTTCGCCAGGGCCCCTGTTGAACCTTCTCGCAGCGCCTGGACCAGTTCAACGAGCGTCACTTCGCCTTCGCCATGCACCACCACATCAATCAGGCCGGTGGCCAGGGCCTGCGGCGCCACCTGACCGAAGAAGCAGCCGCCGGCAATCACCCTCGCGCCGCACTCTTTCGCCAGGCGTGCAAGGCGCAACCCTTCGACGCAACTGACCGCCTCCTCGCCGATGCCAACAAAGGTCGGGCACCGCCGGTGTATCTCCGCCGCCAGTGAACGCCAACCCATCTCCAGCGCCGGAGCGTCCAGGATCTCCACACACAAATCCGGCAGCCGCTGGCGCAGCATGGCTGCCATGGAGGCGAAAGCCAGCGGCGGCCAGAAGGCGCTGGCCGGGCTGTTGGAGG
>JAPLUA010000179.1 GCA_026397855.1 Verrucomicrobiota bacterium
TGAGCTGGACTACTGCGTGATGGTATCCCGCGAAGATCTCACGGAAGCCCGCCGCGTTTTTGCCGAAGTTAAAGCCCGCACGCCCCCCACCTCGCCCGTCTGGACGCGGGTGAAGGAGCTTGAAAAGACCTACGAGTAACCGCTCCTGGCGGTTACCAGGTTGGCAGGCAGCAGCGCGCGAGAAGATCCGGAGCGCCGAAGCCTGACCCGGGATCGGTGGCAATGAACGCTCCGGTCTTGACCAAGGTTCGCTCGCCCCCTCTGTTGGACGCATTTTGTTCTAGCCACGCATCGGTCAGCCTCATACATTCGGAGAGTATAGTCGGCAAACGAAAGGCCATTTATGGACTTAATTTTTAACTGTCCCAAGTGTGAGCAGGAGTTAGCCGTAGATAGTTCGGGGGCTGGCAGCGAAATCCGTTGTCCGTCCTGCAATGAGGTCATCACCATACCGCCCGCGGAAGCGGTCGGGGCGCCGGCAGGCGTGGAAGGAGGACCCGGCGGGGATCGGATCGAGGCGCATCCCATCAACGCCATCTCCTCTTCGGCCGCGGCCAAAGTGGAGATGCATTTGAAGGTGCCGGTGCATCATACCCCCACCGCGAGCCTGATTGAAAAGGCCCTGGTCCCGCTGGAAGTCGCGGCCAAGGAAAGCGACAGGAAGATGCGCGTGAAGACGATCAAGCATACGGACTGCATCGAAGTGGGCCACGACAAGTTCGACGAGGTGGTATCGAACTTCCTGATCAAGGTCGGCGAAAGCAATGTCATCAGCATGACCGCCCTCACCTATACTCACCTCGACATAGGCACTCAGAAGCTGCTTACCGATTTCGGCGTGATGATCGTTTACCGGGGCTAGTCCCGGCTCCGCGGACCGGATGCGAAACCTGGCGGCCGCAAAGTTCAGGCCGGGCGCGAGGTCCGGCTTGACTCGGTCGGCGGGCATCGCTACGGTGCCTGCATGAATCGGCAGTCTATTCGCCTGTTGCTGGTCGCGGTGATCTGGCTGGGCTTCCCCCTGCTTGCGCCGGCGCCGCTGATTTATCGGCCCGGTGAAGGCTGGACCTACGAGGCGGTCGGTGGGGAGGGCAAGTGGATTCAGCCCCGCGCCAAGGATCAACTGGAAGTTGCGCAGGCTGCTTTCAACAAGAAAGCCTACGGCCTGGCGCTGAAAGCCGCGCGCCGCGTGGTGCAGGTCTGGCCGCTCTCCGATTACGCGCCGCAGGCCCAATATCTGGCAGCCCGCTGTTACGAGGCCAAGGGGCAGGACGAAAAGGCCTTCAAGGAATACCAGACGATCCTGGAGAAATACCCGAGGATCCTGAACTACCACGAGATCCTGCGCCGGCAATACGAGATCTCGAATCGCTACCTGGCCGGCGAATGGTTCAAGCTGTGGGGCTATGTCCCGATCCCCGCGTGGCTTTCCGCGGCCATGGATCGCACGGCCGGGATGTATGAGAAGGTGGTGAAGAACGGGCCTTACAGCGACGTCGGGCCGCAGGCGCAAATGAAGCTCGGCGCAACCCGGGAAAAGCAGGAGGATTATCAATCAGCGGTCAAAGCTTACGAGCTGGCCGCCGACCGTTATCATGATCAGCCGCAGGTGGCGGCGGATGCCATTTTCCTGGCGGGCCTATGCCGCCAGAAGGAGGCGCGGAGCGCCGAATACGACCAGGGGGCGGCCGGGCAGGCCATAGGGCTGTTCACCCAGTTTATCGCGCTTTATCCGAATGACCCGCGCGTGTCCCAGGCGCAGAAGATCATCGCCGCCCTCAAGACCGAGCAGGCGCGCGGGAGCTTCGAGACCGCCAGGTTCTACGAGCATTTCCACAAGTGGAACGGCGCGCTGGTCTATTACAACGAAGTCCTGGTCCAGGATCCCAATTCACCCTACGCGCCCGCCGCCCGCAAGCGCCTGGACGAGCTAAAGCGGCGGGCCCAACAGCCGGGCAAATAGCATGCGCTTCGCTCGCTGGCTGCCGCTCTGGCTGGTTGCGCTCGCGTTGACCGGTTGCGCGGGCTACAAATTGGGACCGAGCAACGGCGCCGTCGCCGGGGGCAAATCGGTCCAGGTCATGCCGTTCTCCAACCAGACCATGGAGCCGCGGCTGGGCGAAGCGGCCACAGCCCAGTTGCGCAAAGAGCTGCAGAGGGACGGCACTTACCAGCTCGCCTCGCATGACGACGGGGATGTCATCGTCAGTGGCGTAATCATCAGCTACATCCGTATTCCCCTGAGCTTCCAGCCGTCCGATGCGCTGACGGTCACCGATTACAGCGTCAAGATGGGCGTCCAGGTGACGGCGCGGGAGCGGAGCAGCGGCAAAGTCCTCTTCGACCAGCGGGTTACCGGCACGACGCTGGTGATCGTCGGCTCGAATCTGGCGAGCGCCGAGCGCCAGGCGCAGCCGCTCCTGGCGGCCGACTTTGCGAAGAATGCCGCGGCGCTGCTGGTGGATGGGACGTGGTAAGAGGCAGAATGGGATTGCCTCGTGCAGGCAGTTTGCTATTTCAATGAAACCGATGAGCCGTTTTATCAACAGTTCAACTCACCAAATGCTATGATAAAGTCCATCCTGAGAATGAGTGCCGTCAGCCTGCTCGCCGTGGTGATTGGGAGCCTCCCGTGCCAGGCCCCGGCCCAAAGCGCCAGAAAGTCCGGAACGGAGGCGAAGGCGTCCACGGAAAGCGCCGCGGAGATCAAGCAACCCAAACTCCCTTACAAGGGCACCCTGACGGCGGTTGACAGGGCTGCGAAGACCATGACGATCGGGAAGCGCACCTTCCAGATCACGCCCGAAACCAAGCTGCTGCGGGAAGGCAAGCCCGCAACGATGGAAGACGGTGTGAAAGGGGAGTACATCAGCCTCAGCTACCAGAAGATCGCGGACGGGAAGTTCCTGGCCTGCAACGTCTATTACGGCGGCAAGGATGGGAAGGGCGCCGTCAGGAAGTCGGGAAAGTCTGCCAATGCGCAGAAGTAGTCCTGCCAGCGGCCGGATGTGACCCGTTCACCGCCGCCACCAACTGGTCTTGCTCTTGCTCCCCTTATCCACGCTGCCTTGCGTGGTCTGCTGAATGAGCAATTGGCTCCGCGCCGCCTGCAGGGCGAGCATCAGGTCGTCGTAGCTCAGAAACCGGTCGGAGGGGCTTTTGGCCAGCACTTTCACCAGGGCATCGCTGGTAGGCTGCGTAATCTCAGGGATGACAAGGTTGGGGGGGGTCAGCGCCGTATGCACATGGGCGGACACCAGCTCCTCAACCGTCGGTGCCTCGAACGGCACGTGGCCGGTCAGGGCGTGGTATAAGGTGCAGCCGAGGCTATACATGTCTGACAGGAAGGTCTCCCTCTCCCGTTTGATCTTCTCCGGGGCGACGTAATACGGCGTGCCCTCGGTGACGGAGTTCGATTCCGGCTCAATCTCGGCGCTGCGCGCGAGGCCGAAGTCGATGAGCTTGGGCTCGTTGTCCCCGTCGAAAAGAATATTCCCCGGTTTGATGTCGCGGTGGAGCAGGTTGTGCTTGAGCGACATATCCAGGGCCGAGGCGATCTTGTAGCCCACGTCCAGAACCTCGAGCTCCGTAAGTCGTTGCTGCTTTTCGATGCGCGTGTCGAGGCTGCCCCGGTCCGCCAGCTCCATCACCAGGTAGCGCTGGCCTTCAAACTCATCAAAGGAGTAGATGTGGATGATATTCGTGTGGTTGAGCGAGGCGCATGCGCGCGCTTCCCGGTAAAAGGCTTCGAGGGCCACCGGGTCATTTTCCAGCTCCTTCCGCATCAGCTTCACCGCCACCAGCCGCTCGAGCACGGTGTCAAAGGCACGGTACACCTTCCCGTGCCCGCCGGAGGCGATCTTGCTGCGCAGTTCGAACTGGCGCAGCTGCATGGGCATCATGATGCCGTGGCCGCATTTGCTGCACGGTACCGAAGCCAGGGGGGGCAGGTCGCCCGGGATGAAGACTTTCGACTCGCATCCGCCGCAAGTCACCATCTTCAGTTGCTTATCACTCGTACTCATGGCTTTTGCATAACAGTAGCACCATCCGTTCCGGCGACAAGTATCCGTAGCATAAACGCCGGGCACCGGCCTGGGCACCGGGAACACCCCCAGCTTGTATCCCTTTGGCGTCGGGCCGTCAAAGGTGAAAATGCCTGGGTGCGGCCCTGCGGCATCCTTTTCGGTTGACCTTCCCTGGATGCGACCTAGCCTTCTCCCCATGCGCACAACCAGCAGCCCGACCGCCTCCGTTGGCGCAGTCCTGACAGCCCCGCAGCCTGCGGTATCCAATCGTTGGCGCGGCCTGGCGGTCACGGCGCTGCTCCTGGCCCTGCTGCCCGCGCTGGCGGCGGCATCGGATGATCAGGCCAAGCTGATCGAGGCGGGGTCCGAACCGCGAAAAGAGCTGCGGCTGCATCCCAAGCCGGGCGACAAGCAAACCGCCGTCATGACGATAAGGGTCGCCATAGACTTGAACATCGGCGAAATGCCGCCCCAGGCCATCAAGCTGCCGGCCGTCAAGATCACCTCGGACATTACGGTCAAGAGCATCTCCGCCGAAGGCGACATCATCTACGATCTGCTTATCAGGAATGCGAGCGCCGGCGATGATCCGGGTGCCACACCCCTTGTCGTCGAGCCGATCAAATCCGCGCTCGCGGCTATCCAGGGATTGTCCGGCACCGGCACCCTGTCCAGCCGCGGACTCAGCAAGGCCCTGGAAATCAAGCCCCCGGCCGGCACCGCCCCCCAAACCCTCCAGGCCATTGACGAGATCAAGGAATGCCTGGCCATGGTCGTGAGCCCGCTGCCCAAGGAACCTGTTGGCGTAGGCGCCCGGTGGGAGGTTACGACGCCGGTCAAGTCGCAAGGCATGAAGGTTTCCCAGACGACCACCTACCAACTCGCGTCCCTGGAGGGAGATCGTCCCGCCCTCAAGAGCACCATCGAGCAGCGCGCCTCCAGCCAGAAGGTCAAAAACCCCGCATTGCCGGGGATAACCCTGAACCTGTCGAAAATGGCCGGCAAGGGCGCGGGCAGCGTGACCCTCGACCTGGCGCAAACCCTGCCGCCGGGGAGTTCGGCGGATATTGACACCGAGCTGGACATGGCCATGGACGCGGGAGGCCAGCCGCAGCCGGTGACCATGAAAATAGAAACTCACCTGGGCTTCGAGGCAAAGTAAACCCATCCCGTCAAAGACCTTGAGCGACAACTGATGAAACACACTCCACTCTTCGCCGCCCACCAGAAGCTGGGCGGAAAACTCATCGAATTCGGCGGCTGGGAAATGCCCGTCCATTACACCAGCAGCATGGATGAGCACCAGGCCGTCCGGAAGGCCGCCGGCCTGTTTGACATCTCGCACATGGGCGAGGTCTTAATCAGCGGCCCCGGCGCCGAGGCCTTTCTAAACCAAACGCTGACCAACGACCTCCGCAAGCTGGCACCCGGCCAGGGCCAATACACGCTGATGTGCAACGAGCGCGGCGGGGTCGTTGACGATCTCTACGCCTACCGGCTGGCAGACCAGGAATACTTGCTGATCATCAACGCCTCGCGCATCGAGGCGGACACCGGCTGGCTGGATCGGCAACTGGCCTCCTTCAGCCGGCGCAGCGAGGTGAAGCTTGAGAATGTTTCCGACGCAACCGGCGCCGTGGCCGTCCAAGGCCCGCGCGTGGCAGAGTTCATCAACCAGTGCTTCCCCGGCCCCTCCAACGGCGGAACAACCGTGCCCCGCGTCGGCGACCTGAAGAAGAACCAGATTGCCCGCTTCCCCTGGGGCGGCGGCGACATCTGGATCTCACGCACCGGCTACACCGGCGAGGAGGGCTTCGAGGTGGTCGCGCCGGGACAGATGGTCGAGGCCGTCTGGAACCAGCTTCTCGCGGACGGCAAGCCTTGCGGCTTGAAGCCGGCGGGGCTGGGCGCGCGCGACACCTTGCGCACCGAGGCCTGCTACCCCCTCTACGGCCATGAGCTGGACGAAAACACCACGCCGATCGAGGCCGGGCTGGGCTTCTTCGTGGCGTTCGATAAGGGAGATTTCGTCGGCCGCCCGATTCTTGCCGCGCAGAAAGCCGGCGGCACGGACAGGAAACTCGTGGCGCTCAAGATGGCCGAAAAGTCCGCCCCGCCGCGGCCCGGCTACGCCATCTGGAGCACTGGCCCCGGGGCGACGGCCATTGGCGCGGTGGTGAGCGGCACGCAAAGCCCGACGCTGGGCGCCGGCATCGGCCTGGGGTATGTGCCCCCGGCATTTGCCAAGGCCGGCACATTGCTGGAGATTGAAATACGCGGCAGGCGCGCGGCGGCCGTGGTTGTCCCCAAGCCGTTCTATCGAAAACCGGATTGACCGCAGCCCGGCTCCCTGACTCAATAACGACATGGCAAATGTTCCTTTGGATCTGAAATACGCAAAGTCGCACGAATGGGTGCGGATCAACGGCGACGTGGCAACCGTCGGGATCACCGACCATGCCCAGCACGAGCTGACCGACGTCGTGTTCGTCGAGCTGCCTGAAGTCGGCCGGAAGATCAAGGCCGGCGACACCTGCGCCGTGGTCGAATCGGTAAAGACCGCCAGCGACATCTATTCGCCCTTGAGCGGTGAGATCACCGAAGCCAACGCAGACGTCGTCGCGGACCCGGCCCTGGTGAACAGCGAACCTTACGAGGACGGCTGGTTCTTCCGAATCAAGATCGCCAACCCGGACGAGCTGAAAGCGCTCCTGGGACCGGAACAATACAAGACGCAGATCAGCGGCGCCTGAGGCAGCGGCGAACGTCCCGCCTGCGGTAGAGAGCGGCATTTTGCCGTCCGAACGCCCAATCACACTGCTCAACCCGGTGGCAAGAGGAACTGCCATTCCGCGCGGCAAGGCTGGCTGTGACCTCCTGCTCCCCAACCATCCCCGTCCCAGGGACGTTGATCAAGTAGCGTAGCCGTTCCGCCCCGAGCCGCCCTTCGCTGCAAACGGTGAACGAAATCCATTTCGTTTGGCAATGGCAAGTCACAGCGTGAACGCGAGCCCCGCCGGAGTCTCACCGTATAAACGCCGTATAATCTCCCGATACACACCGTAGATAGCTTTGTGGCGGCTTTGGACGCAATCTCCTTTCCCGCAGTGACTTGCCATAAACCCGCGGCTGGGGAGAATCCCGCCTGACATCAACCCGCCATGCGATAGTAACGAGGTGTGGTTCCAATACTTATGCCTGGTTACCGGATAGCGCCAGACA
>JAPLUA010000555.1 GCA_026397855.1 Verrucomicrobiota bacterium
CGCCCCCAAGAGACCCAGTGAGCTCTGTAGGGGCGAAAGAAGGTGGGGAGCTACCCACCGGCTGGAAACTCGTGCGACTTGGCGACATCGCGCAGACGACCAGCGGGGGCACGCCACGTCGCGATAAGCCGCAGTATTACGGCGGGACGATTCCTTGGGTGAAGTCAGGCGAACTCGGCGACCAGGTTGTTTATGAAACCCGTGAAACCTTGTCCGACGAAGGACTCGCTTCATCCAACGCCAAGATTTTTCCAAAAGGCACCCTCTGCATCGCACTTTACGGCGCGACGGTCGGAAAGCTTGGCATCCTTGGAATTGATGCGGCGACAAACCAAGCGGTTTGCGCAGTATTCCCTCGCGAAGGTCTTGATACTCGCTACCTCTATCGTTTCTTCGAGGGCAAGCGACGCGAGTTGATCGAGCAGGGCAAAGGCGGAGCCCAATCTAACATCAGTCAGGGAATTATTCGCGATACACTATTGCCAGTTCCACCCCTCCCCGAACAACACCGCATCGTCGCCGAAATCGAGAAACAATTCACCCGCCTGGAGGCGGGCGTCGTGGCATTGCGCCGGGTCCAGTCCAACCTCAAACGCTACCGCGCCGCCGTCCTCAAAGCCGCCTGCGAAGGCAAACTCGTCCCCACCGAAGCCGAGTTGGCGCGTGTAGGCCGCGTGCCCCCACGCGGCGTCCGGCCCAACGCGAAGAACGCCGCGTCAGGGGACGCGGCCTACAGCGCTGCGCCGTTCGAGACGGGCGAACAACTCTTGCAGCGGATTCTCGCCGAGCGCCGCCAAAACTGGCAGGGCCGTGGCAAATACAAGGAGCCCGCCGCCCCAGACACCACGAAACTCCCGCCGCCCCCGTCCGGCTGGACCTGGGTGACGCCGGAGCAGGTTTCATCCTCGGATGCCTATGCCCTCGCGATCGGCCCTTTTGGAAGCAATCTAAAGGTGAGCGACTATACCGAGGCAGGAGTTCCGCTAGTCTTCGTTCGTAACATCCGGTCCTCTCGATTTGGGGGTGAACGCTCAGTCTTTGTCTCCAAGAGCAAGGCGGCGGAACTCTATCCCCATCAGGTAAGAGCGGGCGACATTCTCGTGACCAAAATGGGCGAACCCCCTGGCGATGCCTGCCTTTACCCCGACTCCGCGCCTGACGCGGTGATTACCGCGGACTGTATCAAACTACACCTGACAGCACTTCTTCCGCAGAAGCGCTTCTTTATGCACGCCGTCAATTCGGAGGTCGTCAAACCACAGATTCAACTAATCACCAAGGGAGTTGCCCAAATGAAAGTCAGCCTCGGCCGTTTCAGCACACTAGCAATCCCCCTCCCCCCCCCCTCACCGAGCAAACGCGAATCGTGGCCGAAGTGGAGCGCCGCCTGAGCGTAGTGGAGGAGTTGGAAGCGGTAGTCTCCGCCAACCTCCAGCGTGCCACCCGCCTCCGCCAATCCATCCTCCAAAAGGCATTCACTGGAGAACTTATCTAAATGAAGAGCGCAAACGATAATCGCCCAAAACAAATCAGGCCCGCCTGTTACCTAAGCGGCTTTCGCCGCGACGCCATGGAGACGACTTTCAGTAACCGCAGACCTGTGCGCAATATGCCCACCGCATCGGCGCAATGTCAACCGAGCTCTGGCTTCCCGCGGTGCAGCCGCCACTTCAGCGGAATCGCTTGTAAATGACCACCCCCACATCCCTCGCCCAACAATCCCGGAGCTGTTGCCCCATCCGCGTAATCCGCGTAATCCGCGGTTAATTCTATGTCCCAACAACTCGTCCAAAAGCTCTGGAACTACTGCAACATCCTCCGGGATGACGGCCTCTCCTACGGCGACTACGTCGAGCAACTCACCTTCCTCCTGTTCCTCAAAATGGCCGATGAGCAGTCCAAACCGCCCTTCAACAAACCCTCCCCCATCCCCAGGGGCAAAGACTGGCCCGCCCTGCTCGCCAAGGACGGCGACGAACTCGAAACCCACTACCGCCACACACTGGAAGAACTCGGCAAACGGTCGGGCATGCTCGGCGTCATCTTCCGCAAAGCCCAGAACAAGATCCAGGACCCGGCCAAGCTCCGCCGGCTCATCGTGGACCTCATCGACAAAGAGCAGTGGTCCAGCCTCTCCGCCGACGTCAAGGGCGACGCCTACGAAGGCCTGCTCCAAAAGAACGCCGAGGACGTCAAAGGCGGCGCCGGCCAATACTTCACCCCCCGCCCGCTCATCGCGGCCATGGTGGATGTCATCGCCCCGCAGCCCGGCCAATCCATCTGCGATCCCGCCTGCGGCACCGGCGGCTTTCTGCTCGCCGCCCACGATTACTTGGCCCGGCACTACCAGCTCGACCGCGCCCAAAAGAAGAAACTCAAAAGCGGCACCTTCTTCGGCATCGAACTCGTGGACAGCGTCACCCGCCTCTGTGCCATGAACCTTCTCCTCCACGGCATTGGCGGGGAATCCGAGGAGGACCTGCCCGTCGTCACCAAAGACGCCCTCGCCGGCAAACACGGCGAATACGACCTCGTCCTGGCCAACCCGCCCTTCGGCAAGAAAAGCAGCGTCACCATCGTCAACGAAGCCGGCGACACCTCCAAAGAATCCCTCATCATCAACCGCGACGATTTCTGGGCCACCACCAGCAACAAACAGCTCAATTTCCTCCAGCACATCTTCACCATCCTCAAGCAGCACGGCCGCGCGGCGGTCGTCCTGCCCGACAACGTCCTCTTTGAAGGCGGCGCCGGCGAAACCATCCGGCGCGAGCTGCTCAAGCAGGCGGACGTCCACACCCTCCTGCGCCTGCCCACCGGCATCTTCTACGCCCAGGGCGTCAAGGCCAACGTCCTCTTCTTCGACCGCAAGCCCGCCCAGGAAAAGCCGTGGACGACTAAACTCTGGATCTACGACCTCCGCACCAACCTGCACTTCACCCTCAAGGAGAATACCCTCAAGCGCGCCGACCTCGATGATTTCGTCGCCTGCTACAGTCCGAAGAACAGGAGCGACCGCCAGGAGGCCGCCCGCTTCAAATCCTTTACCTACGAGGAACTGACCCGGCGCGACAAGGCCAACCTCGACATCTTCTGGCTCAAAGACGACGCCCTGGAAGAATCCGCCAACCTCCCCGCGCCGGAAGTCATCGCGCAGGAGATCACCGCCGACCTCGAAGCTGCCATGGAGCAGTTCGCCACCATCGCCGAGGACTTGAAAAGGTAGTGAGGAGTCACCGATATGCACTTTGGGTTCTTTACGGTCCAATCAACTGCCATTCTTAGATTTATGCGCACACTCATTCTGTTACCTGGACTCCTGGCCGCCGGCTTCCAATTGGCGGCGGCACCGATCAACCTGGCCGAAACCGGGGATCTCTTTGTCACTGCCAACAGCAGCCGCTCGTGGCTGCGGGAGGTTTCCGCTTCCCGGCCACTGAAGCTGAGCCCCGGGAGTTCGGTGCAGGCCGAGTGGCGCGAGCCGCGCGATGTGCGCGAGATCGTGCTGCGCTGCGGCGGCGAGGCTCTGACGCCGGAGGCCGTCAAGGTCGAATGGTGGCATCGCATCTGGCCGGACAACGGCACCGGGGGTTGGATGCGCCTGGACGATCCCTTCAACGGAGAATGGGCGGTGGCCAAAACCCGCATCCAAGCGGCGGGCAAGGAGCTGCGCATCTCCTTTGAGCCCTTGACCACCAACGAGGTGGCCGGGATCAAGCACACCGGTGCCAGCGGGCGCCAGACCTACAAGGTGCGCCTGTCGAGCACCTCTCCGGTGACGGTGGAGGGATTGGAGATGCACTCGGACGCGCTACTCAAGCCGGCTTCGCTCCGGTTCGAGTTCGGCTGCCGCAATGTCCAGCGGGGAGGCAAGCCCGGGTTCGAGGCGGTGAACGGTCGTATCCTGACGACCACCTTGCCGGCGCGCAACGTGAGCCTGGTTTCGGGCGAGTTCGCCGACACCACCAATCGCCTGAGCGCCGATCGCGGGTATGTGATCTGTCGCCGCGGGGCTACCAACAGCTTCTCGGTCTTCGTGGATGATGTGCTGCGGGAGGGCGGCATCTACGTGCGGGACATGGACGTGTTCGTCAGCGATGCGGCCAGGGGCTGGACCTATGCGAACTGGCCGGAGGCCGGCGGGGAGGTGTGGAAGGAGGGAACCATCGCCGAGCAGGTGGCCCGGATGCCGGAACAGAGCTTCGAGCAGGTGATGCGCGCCATCCCGAAAAAGCCCGTGCCGGAGACGTACCTGGGCGCGCCGAACCTGCGGCAGCGATTCGCCCTGGGAGCCAGGGGAGAGATGATTCTGCGGGCGGACATGCTGCGTTCGCCGGGGCCGGACCTGGAGCGGCGCCCGTGGGATTATGGCGAGCTGGTCTTCCAATTTGGCAGCGGCCCCGAGCCCGGCTGGTGGAAGAAGGATCAGCGCCAGGTAACCCGCTCGCTGGAGGAGGGGTGGCTGCCGGCGGTGACGCACGAGTGGAAAGACGGCGAGTTCGCCTACCGGCAGCGATCGGTGGCCGCGCCGTTGCTGCACGACATGGCCGCCTTGAACAGCCGGACCGGCACTGAGCCGGTGGTGATGGTCAACGAGGTGTCCATCCGGAACACATCCGGCGAACGCCGCACCGCCTTGCTCTGGCTGGCGCTGAATCATCCGGATGACCTGCAACTGCAGGACGCGGAGCTGCTGTCGTTGCGCGCGCCCTCGCGCGGAACCAATCGCGCCGGGCTCACCCCCGTGCGCGCGGTGATTCATGCGGGGGGCAAAGGCCGGCTGGAGCTGCTGGCCGCCGGGGCAGGCGGGAGCGTATCGAACGTGCTCCGCTATGAGGTTGAGCTGGCCCCGGGGGAATCGCACGCCATCGAGCTGGCGATGCCCTATATTGAATTGCTGGACGACCGTGAGCTGGCGGCGCTGAAACAGGCGCGCTACGGGCCGCTGCACCGGCAGGTGGTGCAATTCTGGACCGAACGGGTTGGCCGGGGGATGACCTACCAGGTGCCGGATCAGTTCCTCAACGAGTTCTTCAAGGCCAATCTCTGGCATCTGCTGCTGACCGCCGAGATTGATCCGTTGACCGGCCATTGGCAGCACGGGGCCGCGACGCATCATTACAAGAATTACCTGAACGAAACTGTCATGGCCGCGCAGTCGCTCGAACTGCGGGGCGAGCACGACGCCGCGTGGAAGCTGCTGGAGCCGTTCCTGGCCAGCCAGGGTGCCAAGGGCCTGCCGGGCAATTTCAAAAGCAAGGAAGGGGTGCTGTATGCCGCCCGCCCGAGCGATCCCGACCCCTACACGGCCCAGGGCTACAACATGCACCACGGCTGGTGCCTGTGGGGCGTGGCCGAGCACTACGAATGGACCAAGGACCAGGCGTGGCTGCGATCGGTCGCGGACAAGCTCGTCCTGGGCTGCGATTGGATTGCCAATGAGCGCCGGGCCACGAAACTCATGAACCCCGACGGCTCGAAACCCCTCGAATACGGCCTGGCCCCGGCCGGGGATCTGGAGGACGTGGAGGAATACCAATACTTCTATGCCACGGACGCCTACTATTACCTGGGGATGAAGCATGTGGTTGAGGGCCTGAAGCGCATCGGGCATCCGGCCGCGCGGCGCTTGGCGAAGGAGGCGGAGGCTTTCAAGCGGGACATTGAAGCCAGCGTGGCCCGTTCGGTGGCGGCAACGCCGGTGGTGAGGTTGAAGGATGGCACCTGGGTGCCCTACGTGCCGTCGCGAGCCTATACCTCCACCCATCTCAAGGAAGGCTGGGTGCGCGAGGGGCTTTACCCGGCGCTGCACCTGTTCGACGGCGAGATTTACGCCGAGGATCATCCGTTCATGGAATGGATGGCCCAGGATCTGGAGGACAATATCTTCCTGAGCAAAGAGAGCGGCTACGGCGTGGCCGACCAGCGCGCCAACTTCTTCAACTTCGGCGGGTTCACCCTCCAGCCCAACCTGCTGAACCTGCCGATCGCCAACCTGAAGCGGGACCGGGTGGCGAATTTCCTGCGGGGCTTCTACAACACCTGCTGGGCAAGCCTGTATCCGGAGACGATGTGCTTTGCCGAGTGGGTGCCGTATTATGGCAAAGGCGGCGGGCCGCTGTTCAAGACGCCGGACGAATGCAAGTTCGTGCAATGGATGCGCCAGATGCTGGTGCTCGAGCGCGGCCAGTCGCTCGAGCTCGGACTGGGAGTGCCCCAGGCCTGGATGCGGGACGGCCAGCAGGTCTCCATCCAACGCGCGGCCACGTTCTTTGGCCCGCTCGACCTGCAGATCCGCTCCCGCGCGAACGCCGGGGAGATTGAAGCCACGGTGCGCTTGAGCAAGACCGACAAGCCCGAGACCATCGCCCTGCGGTTGCGCCATCCCGAGGGCCGCCCAATCAAGTCCGCAACGGTCAACGGCAAGCCGGCCCGGTTCAACGCCGGCCGGCAACTGATAACACTCCCGGCAAAGGATTCAGCGTGGGAAGTGAGAGCCAGATTCTAATCCGCAAGCAATCATCCCCCGCGACCAATGAACCGAATGAATACAGCACACAACCCGTTTCCCCGCGGAGCGCGGACATTCCTGTCCGCTCCGACGCCGGCCAACCCCGCAGTGCGGACAAGAATGTCCGCGCTCCGATCGCCGGGGCTGATTGGCGCAAACCTCCTCCTGGCCGCGTCCCTCATCGCGTATGCCGGGGACAAGCCCGTTGCGCCGCCGGCGGAAATGGTCCGCACCGTGGCGGATTCGGTCTTGCGGGATAACCCCAAGCCGCTGGATTTCAATTGGGGCGAGGGAGTGCTGTTGTCCGGGATGGTCGAGGCCCACCGGCTCACGAAGGATCCGCGCTACCTGGATTTCGTGCGACGGTTTGCGGAGCATTGGAGCGGCCGCGGCATCGGACCGCTGCTATCGGCCAAGGGCTACTGCGGCCACTGGGGGCCGGCCTTTGCCTTGCTCGAATCGCACAGCCTCAAGCCGGACCCCAGGGCGCTGGCCCTGTCCGACGAGATCGTGGATTTCATCATGCACCGCGCCACCCGCACCTCGGATGGCGGGCTGGACCATTTCACAGGTAAACCGGAGCTATGGGTGGATACGCTGGACATGAGCTGCCCGGTGCTGACGACCAAGGGGCGCCTCTCCAGCAACCCGGAGTTGCAGGCGGAAGCCCGCCGCCAGCTTGAAACCTTCGCCCGCCACCTGCAGGATCCGGCCACAGGTCTCTTCTATCACCATTGGAGCGAGGCCACTGGCAAGCGCACGACGAACTTCTGGGCGCGCGGCAACGGCTGGGTGGCGATGTCCCTGCTGGAAACGCTCAAGAACGAGCCCGCCGACGGCGCATCGGCGAAACCGCTGCGGCAGATGATCGAGAAGCAGGCCACCAGCCTGTTGAAACTCCAGGACCCGGCGACCGGCCTGTGGCATACGGTGATCGATGCGCCAGAGACTTACCTCGAGACCTCCGCGTCGGCGATGTTCCTCTATGCGCTGAACGAGGGTTGCCGCCGCCATTTGCTCGCCGTGCCGCCGGACAACCTGGCCGCCGCCTGGCGCGGCCTGGCCGGACAGGTCAATACCAACGGCCAGGTCGTGGGGGTGTCAGGCGGGACAGGGCCATCTTCCAAGGCAAACTACGCCAGGGTGCCGGTCGGCACTTACACCTGGGGCACGGGGGCGTTTCTACTGGCGGCCTGCTCGTGGGCTGACCGGGCAAAATCACCGGACTAACCTGGCGCTGGCAAGGGCGGGAGTTAGGCGCGAGCCGGGATAAACCGGCATTTGATGACCCAGACGACACCGGGAAGGCCAAAGCTGATGGCGGCCCACAGGCAAGTGCTGATTGCTGACAGTGAAGCATCCTTTAATTGTAAACCCTGGAATTAGAGGTTGGCCGAACCGAGGCGGGTCCATTGCGGTTGACAACAGTTAACAACTTGAGCCTGCAGGCGGCCCAGGAGATGTTGCTGTTGTGCCAATAGTGACACTTGTCCCAGCTCACTCCGCTGGGAAGCACTTCTCAAGCTCGCGCACTACGGCGCGCAGATACGGCTCGCTATCGTAATCGGCGCTCAACTGCCGCACCGCGCGGATCAATCGGCGTAGATAGTTCACATGCTCGGCCAGCTCGGCCAGCATTGTCTCCAAGGGAAGAATGCCTGGATAACCGCAACCGCTGCCGAAGTGAAAGCCGACGAGCAGGATGTCAGGGTGGCCGCCATGCCCTGTTTCGTAGCTAAGCTTCGGGGGGTTGCCTACAAACCTGGGGTTGCCCAGCAAATCCTTAAGCCGGGCCATATCGAACGATTCCGGAAAATGAATATAGAAATCTGTCTGAAGGAAGAAACTGCGCGGCCGGCATTGTATGGTGATGCGGCAGAAATACGGGTCGTCCCCGATCGCTGCTCCCGTGTCCTCGATGCTGCGCACCAGGAATACAAAGGACATGCTCGTCTCGAGCATCCATTCCTGGCTGATCTGCGGCCGCCCATCCGCCGAAACCGGGTCTGGAACCAGCTCGGTGCCGTTGAACATGCGCAAGACGCCGGGCCAAATGCGCTCATGGATCCAACTGACGAGTTCTTCCCGGCATGACGGATTGCCAATCACAACGGTTGCTTCGTCTGACCACGTCCCTGCCTTCCGTGCCTGCGCAATGGCGTTGTCGAGCTCTGCGTGAGCCCAGCCGTCCTGCGATCGCTTTGTTCTGCGGGTTGCCATATTGGAGAAGCGTAATTAATCACCTTATCCCAAAGCAAGTGTCACCTCACTATTGACCCCCAGGAGGTGCTGCCGTTGGGTCAAAATGGTGAGGATTGATACTTGCTGGAAGTGTCAGCACTGACAACTGACGCCAGCACGGGAACCCAGGCAGAGTTTGGTTTGGCTGGCTTCGGTCAATGACTCCTATAATGAAGGAATCCAGACAAGGGTTCAGGTCTGGCATCTGTCACAGCGATTTGGATTACACCTTCCAACAGCTCCTGCGGACCAATAACTACTTCTACTGCCGGGTGATGGGCTTTCCGGCAAGAAACAGCAATCCGATTTTGGAGGCGGGCAAGCCCCACCACGCTCAAATGCCTGCCCAAAAAATTGCTTTTGGCCCGGGCGATGCCCCGGGGAAAAGTAATCAGGGGCATCGGGTGATTTCCCCTCGCTGGCGCACCAGGCATGGGGTAGCCAGTGGTAAGACAGCAGTAAGACAGCAGTAAGACAGGGGTAGGCTTAATAGGTATTGTATTACGCCTGCGTGAGGCGTAATGCGGGACCCTTTTTGGGCCGGGGTCAAATGTAGGTTTGTTCCAGCAAGGTCGCCGCGGTTTCGTCGAGCATCTCCCGGCGGCGCAGATCCTCGAAGCGCGCGAGCAGGTCATCCGCGCCCAGCCGCTGTTTGTCGGCGCCGGCGAAGCGATAGGCCACCTGGCCCTTGTGCATGATGACGATGCGGTCGCCGAGATGCGCGGCCTGTTGCATGGAGTGGGTGACCATCAGGGTGGTCAGCCGGTAGCGGGTGATGACCTCCTCAGTGACGCGGATCACGAGGTCGGCGCTCTTGGGATCGAGGGCGGCCGTGTGTTCGTCCAGGAGCAGGATGGAGGGTTTGATCCAGGTGGCCATCAGGAGCGTCAGGGCCTGGCGCTGTCCGCCTGAAAGGCTGCCAATGGCGTTGCCGAGGCGGTCTTCCAGGCCCATTTTGAGCTGGCTGACGCGGTCGCGCAGTTCGTGCAGCAGCTTCCTGGGGAGGGCCCAGCCCAGTTGCCGCCTTTGGCCGCGCCGGACGGCGAGCGCGAGGTTTTCGGCGATAGACATGCCGGGCGCGGTGCCGGTGAAGGGATTCTGAAACACGCGGCCGA